>JAOZGV010000021.1 GCA_026015225.1 Candidatus Bathyarchaeota archaeon | reverse complement strand
TCATAGAAGCGAGATGTCTTGCAACAACCATTCCGTCTCCACCGTTGCGACCCGTGCCACCAAAAATCATTATTTTTGAATTAGATTTGAACCGAGACTTAATTTCGTCAGCAACTGCCCTGCCGGCATTCTCCATCAATAATTGAGGCGATATTCCCAGATATTCTGAATTCAACTCTAACCTTGCCATCTCTGATGAAGAAAGGGAATCTCTATTCATGATAATTTTTCCTTTATGAATTTTTAATTAGCTTAAAATAATTTTTATCAAAATAAATCCTAAAGAGAGTAATAGAGTCAAATTAAATTGGTTAGAAATATTTTTTAAGAATTCTATCTCCAAGCTTTGTCGCTATCCAGCTCTTTGAATTATAATCATATTCTAAGGCTTTAAGCCCTTCTAATTCGTTCAATTTTAGACTTAATTCAAGCATAACTTTACTTCTTTTTGACCCTAAGCTTCCCAATTGATGTATATGATCGATAATTTTCCTTGTAGACTTAACAGATTTACAAAATTTTATAACTTCTATTAAAATTTCATCATTTCGTAATTTGATGAGTAACTTATTTTCTTTATCTATCATTTAGAAATCCCAAATCAATTTGATCATAAACATCCAGAATTTTTATATAATTTTGTTTAAAATTAAAAAATTTTTTTAGACTATCAAGATTTATTTTTTTCAGCAGAAATTCTAAGGCATTCGGTTCCAGGAAGTTTTTTACCCATCATGTATTCGAGAAAAGCCCCACCAGCAATGCTAGTATAAGTAAATTCATCTACAAGATTAAATATTTTTAGTGCCTCGACTGTGTGACCGCCGGAAGCAATAGATAGAGCATTAGATTTAGCTATCTCATTAAAAACTTCAAATGTCCCTTTTGAAAAGTTTTCTTCTTCATATACTCCAAGCGGACCTATTACAAAAATTGTTTTTGCTTTTTTAATATATTTAATATAATTCATTATTGTTTTCGAACCAATATCATAAATAGGATATTCCGAAGGAAGCTCAGAAACATCTTGCTCCTTCCTATTTCCATTTTTTGATTTAACAGCTACATCGATCGGTAACTTGATTTTTTCTGAATTTTGATCTAAAACCTTTGCCATTCTTTTACTATGCTCTAAGAGCCATTTCTTTTCTAAGATTTCTAGATTTGTTTTTCCTATATCTATTCCACTTGCATAAAGTAAGAGATTTCCGGCGAGTCCTCCACTTAAAATCAGATCTACTTCCTTGGTAATGAGAAAATCGATGAAATCCGATCCCTTCTCTACTTTTGAACCTCCTAATAAGCATAAAAATGGTTTTTTTATCTCTTTAGTAATTTGATCTATTATACGAAGTTCTGTTTCCATAGCTCTTCCAGCTACACATGGAAGTAATTCAGTAAAACCTATTACCGAAGCATGACTTCTATGTGATACCGAGAATGCATCTAGAACAAAAATATCTGCTAACTCAGCTAGATTTCTTATTAACCCGCTTTTACCATGTTCTTTAAAATTGTTATTTAAGGTCTCATCTGGATGAAATCTAATATTTTCAAGAATTATAATTTCACCCGATTTTAGATCTCTTATTTCCTGGAATGCATTATCACCAATTACTTCTTTGACATATTTCACAGACCTACTTAAAATCCTCTCAAGAATTTCGCTGTGGTCTCTCAAGGGTATAAAATCAAGATCTCCCTTCCTCCCCTGATGAGCCAATACAACAATTTTTGCGCCTTTATCGGATAACTCTCTTATGGTTTTGGCGTGTAGTTTTATCCTGATATCGCTCTTCACCTTGCCAGTTTTCATATCAATTGGCGAATTCATATCTGTCCTTATAAGAAAAGTCTTCCCAATTGTATCCACGTCGTCTAAGGTCAAATATTGTTGGCGCATATATACCCCTTAACAAATTTGAGGTTTTAATATAGATTTGCAATTATTCAAATGGTGTGAGAATTTTACTCGAATATATAGAAAATATCGTAAACAGTATACAATAAACCATAACTTGTATTTTATCTTATAAATTATGAGAGGAGAATTAAAGCGCATCCTATTCTTATCTAATATCCAAAGATTCTAAAATAACTCAGCTCTTGTCATAATTTTTAGAGTTAAAAAAACGGGGAAATTTCGATAATCTTGAGTATATATCCTACCTCATT
>JAOZGV010000018.1 GCA_026015225.1 Candidatus Bathyarchaeota archaeon | reverse complement strand
TGGGATAGAACCTTAGAGTGGAAACCGCCTTTTGCAAAATGGTTTCTCGGAGGTAAGATCAATGCCTCCTACAACTGCCTAGACCGACACCTTAAAACATGGCGAAAAAATAAGGCTGCTATCATATGGGAGGGAGAACCCGGCGATTGGTGTGTGTATACCTACAATGATCTTTGCCGTGAGGTAAATAAATTTGCGAATGGATTAAAATCATTAGGTGTCAAAAAAGGAGACCGTGTTACCATTTACCTCCCGATGATTCCAGAGATGGTCATCGCCATTCTTGCCTGCGCTCGTATAGGCGCTCCACACAGTGTGGTTTTCGGAGGATTCTCCGCCGAGTCTTTAAGTGATCGGATAACCGATGCACAAACAAAAGTGCTAATAACAGCTGATGGTGGCTTCAGAAGGGGCAATGTCGTTCGGCTCAAGAAAAATGCCGATCTTGCTCTGGAAAAATGCCCATTCGTAAAGCATGTTATTATTGTTCACCGTGGCGCCATGAATACCTCAAGGGTACCTTTCACTCCTGGAAGGGATATCTGGTGGCACCGTCTATTGGAAACAGCATCATCCCACTGTAAGTCTGAGGAAATGGATTCAGAAGATATTCTATACATCCTATATACGAGTGGTACAACAGGAAAACCTAAGGGCGTAGTACACACGACTGGCGGTTATCTCGTTGGAACACATCTGACAACGAAATGGGTTTTTGATTTAAAAGATGAAGATATTTATTGGTGTACTGCGGATGTAGGCTGGGTGACTGGACATAGCTATATAATCTATGGCCCTCTATCCAATGGTGCGACAGTCGTGATGTATGAGGGATCACCCGATTATCCTGATAAAGATCGTTTCTGGTCTATTGTAGAAAAATATGGCGTAACTATTTTTTATACTGCGCCAACAGCAATTAGAACATTCATGAAATGGGGGGATGAATATCCTAAAAACCATGATTTATCCTCTCTCCGCCTACTTGGGACAGTGGGTGAACCGATAAATCCAGAGGCATGGATCTGGTATCATGAAAAAATAGGAAAAAGCAGCTGTCCAGTAGTCGACACATGGTGGCAAACTGAAACAGGAATGATCCTAATTACTCCCTTACCTGGAATTACCCCTCTGAAGCCGGGTTCTGCAACAAAACCTTTCCCCGGTGTTAAAGCTGAAGTGGTTGATGAAGAAGGTAGAATAACTGATGGAGGATATTTAGTACTCAAGAAACCATGGCCAGCAATGCTGCGAACGATCTATGGAGACCCAGAACGATATAAAAAACAATACTTTACTAGAATTCCTGGAATGTACTTTACTGGCGATGGTAGTAAAAAGGACAAGGACGGATACTTTTGGCTGTTAGGAAGGGTGGATGATGTGATGAATGTTGCAGGTCACAGGATCAGTACGATGGAGGTTGAAAGCGCTCTTGTTTCTTATCCCACAGTTGCAGAGGCTGCAGTGATCGGAAAGAGTCACGAGATAAAAGGTCAATCGATTGCAGCCTTTGTAACTTTAAATAGTGGAACAAAGAGCTCACCACAGTTGATAGAGGAATTAACCCAACACGTTGTTAAAAAAATTGGATCCATTGCAAAACCCGAAGTACTATTCTTTGCACATGAACTACCGAAAACCAGGAGTGGTAAGATTATGAGAAGACTACTCAGAGATATCGCGGAAGGCAAAGCTCTAGGAGATACTACTACGCTAGCTGATCCAGCGGTAATGAGGAAGCTTAAACAGCAATATGAAGAAAAGTATGAGGGTTAAAAATGAGAACCAAATCGCACGCTAATTAGAACTGAGACTTATAGCTATTATTTAATCAAGCGCACGAATTTTCAAAAAGGTAGCTTAGGAAGTGCTTTCAATCATCTAAATCAATATCCATATTCAATAATGCAAAACTTAGGGTTTTTCCATGGGCATCTAAACACAGATTCCTTGTAACGCCACCACTTAGTGCTCCATACATGACAAAATTTAATGCATGAATGTTAGGGAGTTCATACCTTTCGATTCTTCCCTTAACAATCCCACGAAAATAATATTTTAAACGCTCGGCAGTAATTTCTCTCTTTAACAGATTGAAGTCTTTTTCATCATATGGAATTAGTGAGAGGTTGGAAATATCTCCTTTATCACCAGCCCTTGAATGAGCTATCTTCCATAATTTTATTCTTTTCCTCATTTTTCAAATTCCCTTAAATAAACTTTAGTGCGTACTCTTTCTCTAGGAATAAAAGACGAGGTTATTGCCAATACGTCTTTGAACATCTTGGTTACTCCGCCTCCACCAGCAGGACCGTTAGTATAGAGGGATTCAACTTCATCTCCGATTTTTTTAGCTTCCTCCTCGTTTTTGGTTCTTCCAACAATCCTTAATCTAATTTCATTGAGTGATGTAAAAGGTTCATCCTTTAACGGGCTATAGAGCGAGTTTACACCGATAAAATCGGTTCTTATTTCGTAAGCGTTTAAACCAATAATCTTAAATCTTTCATGGACTATTTGCGCTGCAAGCTTAGCTCTTTCAAAAGCACCAGGGCCTGAATATGATATTTGCCCTTCTCCAATGTATCCATCCAAATATCCTATATTGACCTTCAGATTTTCTGGTCTTGGTTTACCTTTACCGCCTGTTACTTTTACCAAATCTTTACCAATATCTTCAAGGGTTACATCTGTGAAATCGGCTATTCCGTCAGGAGTAATATAGGCAGAGGGATCATGAATCTCATAGAGCAATTGTTCTTTACACGTTTGTAAAGTAACTGCTCCACCCGCTTCAGGAACCTTTGTTATCAAGGCCTTACCGTCTTCATATACTTCAGCTATGGGAAATCCTAGTCTTGCCAAATCTTGTACATTTTTTTTCCCGGGATCCGCAAAATAGCCACCTGTAACCTGCCCTCCACATTCCATCAAATGAGCAACAACAATTCCAGCTCCAATTAAATTCCAATCATCTTCTCTCCAACCCAACTCGTAGATCATCGGAGCAAGAAATAATGATGTGTCGGCGGTTCTTCCTGTTATTATAATATCCGATCCTTTCCTTAGAGCCTCGATTATTGATGAAACACCCGTATATGCATTTGCTGATATAATTTTATTCTTTACTTTTTCGATGTCCATTTTGTCAAGAATTGTTTCTTTTATCATGGGATCCTTCCATAGAATTTCGGAGACATCGTCACCAAGTATAACAGCAATTTTTATTTTTTCTAATCCTAAAGCTTTAACGATCTCCGATATCTTATCTCCTGCTGCTTCAGGATTTGCAGCACCCATATTAGTAATAATCTTGATGTTTTTTTGCTTGCAAATTGGGATAATGGCATTCATTCTGGCTTCCAGAAGATTGTCAAATCCTTTTTCATTATTAAGCAACTTTTGACGTTGTGCAAGCGCAATTGTCCTTTCGGCAAGACATTCGAAAATAATATAATTGATCCTGCCTTTCACGGCAACTTCGATGGCCGGTTCTATTCTATCTCCTGAATATCCAGCTCCAGTTGCTATTCTTACTTTCTTCAAGATTTTTCATTCCAAATGAATTATTTTTTCATGTCTATATGAAAGTACACTAACATTTGCTCTATATATGAGAGTAAGCAAAGTTTATTTATTTCTCGTAGTTGCGAGCTTATTGTTAACTATTAATGTATGCCTTAATACGGTAAGCGCGCGCGCTAAGTTCTACATGGACAAGGAATACGTGCTGAAGCATTACAGAATTGCCGAGAGATACCTTAATATAATTTCTGGTCCGATTCAATCGACTCAATTTTCTAGCATAGATGAGTTGATTGACAAAATAGTCACGAACGGTCCCGCGTTGGATAAATTGCGCATCGCACTCAGAAAGAAGGTGGGAGCGAAATTAGCCCCGATCGAAGAGTGATTTTCGTCATCTTTATATACCAAAATACCAAAATTACTGTTAGACAAAATTAACACTTTAATTAAGAATTAGCGGAGCAAAGAAAAAATGAAATACTGTAATAATTGTCAGCAAAACGTAGAACCGAAAAAGGGTTTTAGTTGGGTTGGATTTATTTTTGGTTTAGGATTTTTTTATCTATTATATTATATGATGAAGAGTTCAAGATGCCCAATGTGCAATTCAACTAACTGGGGAAAAGAGCCTAAAATTACTCCAGTAAAATCTGGCGATGCTCGTTTTTGTAAGTTCTGCGGAAAGCAGATTAAAAAAGAAGTGGAATTCTGCACTTTCTGTGGGAAAGCCCAAAGATAGCGCTCCCGCTAGCTGTTGAAAAATGTGTAAAAAATAGCTAAGTCGGTTTAAAGCAACTAATGAGTGCCGAGGAGGGGCACGATGACAAAAATACCCAAAATGAATGTAGGAGGAGAAAATGAAAAGTAAATTTGGTTTAGTCCTGTCATTGATTGCGGTGCTTTGCATATCTGTTGTTCCCGTTTTTGCAGCAGGCGGCTTCGATCAGTATGGTTATAATTACAAGGCAAGAATATTCAATGGATTATTTGGAAATTCAGATGAAAATAGAGCATCAGGCGATGGAGATCCAGACACATTCTTTGGAAGCACAACCGATTCCTATGGGTTTTACGATTTCGAGGGAAACTACCATGAGGTTCTAGTCGATGTTGCTGGGGCCCACTTAGTAATGAAATGGAGCTGGGCTTGGCACATGGCAGTATTTGGTCCCGACAACATCAGGTATAACGGAGATGAAGAACCTTGGAACGAGGATGCATGGTGCACAAATCATGTTGTTGGAACTGGAACGATCCATGCTCCAGATGGAAGTATAATCTATCAAGGAAAATTAACGATTCTGAGCAAGATCGTATGGGTTGGAGATACTGCTGGTTACACCAATCCAATATGGGGGCAATTCGCAATAGTTCAGAAAGAGGTCAATGGACAAGGAATTCATTTATCATTTATGGAGATCCCGCCATCTTTAGGCGACTCCTAAATCCATTTTTTTTTAAATTGTCAGAAGAAAATAAGAAAAAATTTAGTTGTAGTAAATGTGGTGAGTCTTTTGGTGCATATCCACCCGATGATATATATAAAATCGCAAGTGTAGATAAAAGAGAAGGGGAAAAAGGAATAGAAAGAAGTTATATGTGTTCTGGAGATTCAAAACACAAAAATACAATATATTGGTATAAGCCCGCTAGACCCTTCGCCATTTCTAAAAAATGAAATATATAATCTAGAAATTAAGGAATTTCCCTTGCTTCCCAATCAATCAAAGGATTGGGTTCTTTTAGCGTGAGATCCATTCTAGCGTAAGTTTTTGCTGGATATTGCACCAATATCTGCTTATTGGATAGGTACACCGGCATTCCAGGAATGAAAGGTTTGGGCTATAATACGATCTTAATTCGAGACTGTACACTGGCCTTGGAAACTTCTGAAACGATAGGCGACGAATCGATGAAAAAGAGAGCTGTTAATATCATCGAGATCCTTTACGGCCCCTCAACGACTTCAGAAGATATCAGGGGCGTTTTGGAAGGATCAGGAGCAACTGTCCAGATGAGTTATGTTGTTTTGATGTTTGTTGGAGCTACTATCATAATATTTTTAACTCGAAAATTGGACGGCATCAGAAATTAAAACTTAACAAAAACGCCTACTTTAATACGGTAAATTAATCCCTTAAATGGCGCATTTCAGAGGTTATCTTAATATTTTAAGTAGATCCTAGAATAAACGCATATAGAGTGTTCTTGTTTTGAGTTACTCTAGATTCCTCCTAGCTCGGGCTGCTACATTATTAATAGTGGCAGTAATAGCCATTTCGGTTACTTTGTTAATAGTGGGAGGATTTGGAGTAATGGATGAGCTAGCAGTCGATGAGATTAGGCGTGAAGCTAGAAGAGAGATAGTCCTTAATCCTGAGTTTCGAGGTTTGTCTCGTGATGAAATAGAAAGGAGAACTGAGGCATTAGCCCAAGATTGGATAGTAGGTGCGGGTTTAGACAAGCCTTTCTACCAGAGAGCACCTAGGTATCTTCTTCAAGTACTGACATGGGATTTTGGACGCGCCCAATTTTTAATAAGCGATTCGGGTTCTAGACAAGTGAAAGATATAATTTTAGAAAGACTTCCTAGAACAGCCCTGCTTTTTACTACAGGCTCCATCCTATCAATCGCTGTAGGTTTGGCTTTAGGTTTGCTAATAGGGAAGAATCCTGGAAGCTTCCAAGACAAGGTCATAACTGGTTTAGCTCTCATCTCTTATTCTATGCCATTATGGTGGATAGGCATGATTATGATTTTGGTATTCTCATCCCATCTTGGAGTACTGCCCCCAGGGGGTTTTGTCAGCATACCACCACCAGAGGATGCGCTACTCTATACACTAGATGTATTCAGACATATGCTCTTGCCTCTATTAACTATATTATTGGTTGGCTTCGGGGGAATGGCATATGTTACAAGAAATATAATACTGGGAGTGTTCCAACAAGACTATATCTATGCAGCCAGGGTAAGAGGCATACCCGAAAGAACTGTGACCTATAGACATGCTCTGAGGGCAGCCTCTCCTCCCATCGTAACCATCGCAGGCTTCTCATTAGTTTTTTCGATATTCGGTGCGATAATAAGCGAGACTGTTTTTAACTGGAAGGGCATGGGCCTACTCTTTTGGGAGGCAGTCAATATGCAAGATGTCCCGGTTGTATTGGGCTTGGTTTACATCTCTATTTTCCTCTATGTGTCTTTGATATTCATATTAGACTTGACCTATATGTTGCTGGATCCCAGAGTCAGATCTGGTTCAAGGTGATATGATGAAAGAGGGAGAAAGAGTCAAGTGGTTCATGAGTGAGCTGAGTAAGAGCAAAGCCGGTGTTCTAGGACTCGTTATGATACTTATTTTAATAGGAATTTCGGCCTATACTTTAGCCGCAGTGCCTACAAGGGATATGGAAAAGTGGAATCAATTAGATCAGTGGCTCGATAATCCTCCTTCTGCTCCACCTAAATGGATTAATCTCCTTACAGAAAAAAGCTTACCTGAAACATATATTGTAGAGAGTAGGGGTGGTGCTGCTGCATCTATTAGTGAAGTGCCCGAATTATATAGCTCAGAGGTTACCCTAAAATACGACTTTCATTATGACGATTTTCCATCATCATTGATACTATCGGTTACAGTTTTGTCTTATAGTGAAGAATTGTACATGCGTGTTTTATGGGAGAGGCCCAATGGAGATAGAATGACAATAATAGACCATATTTTCCCAAGTTCACCTGAGGACCCTCCACATAAGATCAGTGAGCGATTTTACATATCCACAGATCCGGAAGTGAAGATGAGATTAACGAGCTTCATTCTCGAAGAGACGGGTCTCAGTTTATATCCAGAAGAGATGTCCACCAATAGAGTTCTATTCCTGAAACTAATGCAAGGACGATCAGTTTCTAACTCTACTGAACCATTAAAAGGTACTTACAAAGTAAGAGTAATGGTTCAAGGTTTTGATAGTCGAGACAGCATTGAGTCCGCTAAACTTTCAATAGGTGGAAAAGTCCATGGCTTGGCAGGCACAGACTCCTCCAGACGAGATCTCCTATTAGGAATTCTATGGGGAACGCCAGTAGCCCTCATGGTAGGGCTTTTTACGGCGATATTAAGCACTTTTACTGGTTTAACTCTTGGTGCAACAAGTGGATTCTACCTCGGTAAACTCGATGAAGTGATCCAGAGATTTACAGATTTCATGATGTCTATACCCGCACTCCCAATCTTGATATTACTCTCTTTCTTATTCAGACCAAGTATCTGGAACCTCGTTCTCCTTTTAGCGCTATTTGGCTGGATGGGAGTATGCAAGGTTACTAGAAGCATGGCAATGCAATTTAGAGAGGAGAAATATATAGAAGCTGCTAGATCTCTGGGAGCATCCAATTTATGGATAATCACCCATCACATATTGCCCCAGCTGTTGCCCTATACATTTGCCCAAGTAGCACTTAGCGTACCATCAGCCATTATATCCGAGGCGGCTCTTAGTTTTTTAGGTTTGGGCGATCCTACCATAGTCACATGGGGCAGACTACTCCATGACGCCCAAATAGCTGGAGCGGCTTTAAACAATTATTGGTGGTGGGTAATAACTCCAGGATTATTAATAGCTCTCGTTGCGTCCTCTTTCTCATTGCTTGGTAACGCTTTAGATAAAATACTTCATCCAAAGCTTAGGAGGTAAATTTAGAGTGAACAAATTTCTTCTGAAAGTTGAGGGATTAAGAACCTATTATGATGTTGAGGGGGGCGAAGTTAAGGCTGTAGATGGAGTAGACTTCTCTTTAAAGAAGGGAGAATCTCTTGGGATTGTTGGAGAATCAGGTTGTGGAAAAACTACTTTAGGCTATTCTATCATCAATTTCGTTCCCCCAAATGGGAAGATAGCCAAGGGAAGGATACAGTTTGATGATATGAATATTTCAGCAATGCCAGAAGCAGAGCTAAGAAAACGTATAAGATGGAAGAAGATATCGATGATATTCCAAGAGGCTATGAACTGTCTCAATCCTTTTTATACTGTAGGAAATCAGATGATAGAGACTTTGCAAATTCATGCCCCAGAGATCAAGAGGGATGAAGCTGAAGAATTGGTTAGAAGATCTCTTAAAACTATGGATCTTGGAACTGATGTCATTGATATGTACCCGCATGAGCTTAGCGGGGGTATGAAGCAACGTGTAGTAATAGCCATGGGCCTAATGCTTGATCCTGAGATCGTCATTGCTGATGAGCCTACCTCAGCCCTTGATGTCATAATACAGGCGCGAATATTGAATATGCTTAAGAATCTCCAAAGGAAACTTGAATTGAGTTTGATCCTCATAACTCATGATCTCAGCATCATATCTGAAGTAGCTGATTATGTTGCGGTAATGTATGCGGGGGAGTTCATTGAGTATGGTCCACTATATGAGATATATAAATGTCAGAGTCATCCCTATACTCATCTCCTGTTTGAAAGCATCCCAAAGATGATGGGTAAGCAATCATTAAGGTACATTCCAGGCATACCACCCAACCTGAAGTCCCCTCCTTACGGATGCAGGTTTCATCCTAGATGTCCCTATGCGATTGAGAAGTGCAAGGTTAAAGAACCTACTAGAACAAAATTGACCAAAAACCATTATGCCAAATGTCATAGGATTGGGGAAAAATTATGGTGAAGGTTACTGGAGAGTTTGATATGGAACTCGAGGATTTACTAAAGAGGTCAATAGATGAAGCCCCTCAAGACACAAAACTCATAAGCATTAAGTTGAAAAAAGAATTTCAACTTTCCAAAAGTCCCCTAGACGCTTTAATGAGGAGGCCTACAAAATCTGTTAGAGCAGTTGATGGAATAGGGCTTTGCTTGAGAATGGGTAAAACATTAGGATTTGTAGGGGAATCTGGTTGTGGTAAGACTACATTAGGAAGGTTGTTGGTAAGACTCATCAACCCTACAAGTGGAATCATGTTATATAAACCGAGTCAGGACACATTGAGTGAACTCGAAGAAGAGAAATTATGGAGCTATAAGGATTTCTTAAATCTTGGAAGTCTAAAAGGGCGGGAGCTGAAACCTGTGAGAAGGGAACTCTCAATGATATTTCAGGATCCTTATGGTTCTTTAGATCCAAGGATGACATGCGAAGATACCCTTGAGGAACCATTAGCCATTCATAACGTAGAGCAAGAGAAGAGGTTGTCAATGATAAAAGCCATTATGAACGAAGTAGGACTTTCACCAGCTGAGGATTTCATATCAAAAGAGCCGCATATGCTCAGCGGAGGGCACAGGCAGAGATTGGGTATAGCAAGAGCCCTGATATCAAAGCCTTCGGTTGTGATCGCCGATGAACCCATATCTATGCTCGATGTATCCCTAGGATCCGAAATCCTAGAACTTTTGTTGAAAGAGAAGGTCAAAAGAAAACTTTCCTATATTTTCATAACACATGATTTGGCTGTTGCAAGCTGTATCTCAGATAGATTAGCGGTTATGTACTTAGGTAAGATAGTAGAAGAAGGACCCGTTGATAGAGTCATTAAGAAACCGCTTCATCCCTATACACAGGCTTTAATGGCAGCAGTTCCATCACCAGAACCTGAGAACAGGCATAGAGATTGGGAACTTCCAATTCGTGGGGAGGTCCCACCAGCATCAGAGATCCCAAATGGATGCAGGTTCCATCCCAGATGTCCCTATGCGATTGAGAAGTGCAAGCGTATAGAGCCTCCAGAGTTTCGCATGACTAATGAATGTTGGGTTTCCTGCTGGTTGCAGGAGAGCTGATCCATAAGTCAGAGCATGGAAAGCACTGATGATCAGGTTTTCTTTAATCTTTTAGATATCAGTAACAAAGTCACAACAGAGATAGCTAAACTGAGTGAGCTGAGACCCAAGGTAAAGTATATCAAAGTCCTTGAAGACGAGGGGCTCGATATTTCTTTCAACTTTGTGTTCACCTCTTCTTCAAAACGAGACATATCATCCTTTATTTCCTTCAGCTCCTCATTTATCTCCAAGTATGGGGAAAGTATCATTAACGTCCTAGTAGTTGTGGAAGGTCTAACAGCCTCCAAACTAATGGCTGAAACCTTAACAATATACGTTCCAACACCCAACTTGGTAGTGTCAGAATGACTTAATGTTGCTTCAAATTCGCCAAGGTCCTCAGAAGGTGTGGCTGAACCACTTAGAACGATTTCTCCTTTGGGCGTCAACAGAATATAGTTCACCTCGGCTTCATGGGAGGGCGAGCCCGCAACGGATACTCCTATCTTCATTAATGCTTCCTTCCCTGGAACTATCTTTTCGGGAATGCTCATCATCAATATTTCAGCGAATTTTGGTTTTGTTAGATGATCAAAGTCACCTGGCGAAAATGGATAGCTTGGGTCTCTAAAGGCCCTAATAATATCCTGTCTTGCTAAAGTATCAGCTTTATAGAAATAATATGGTCCATTCCCAACTAGGAAATGTCCATATAGTTCCACCCAATTATTCAAAGAAGACCATCGAATCCTAGCTTGATCCTCTGAGATATATGGTTTGAGAGACGGGGGTATATGATTCTCATTTGCTAACCTATCGAGAGATTCTTTCATCATATCAATACTAGGTCCCTTAGTCAGATCTAGCCACTCCACTCCTTTAGCTCCTGAAGCCGATCTTGAAAAGGCTAGTTTTTCGTTCGCTACAACATCTTCCATAATTACAACAAGTTCCCATGGAATGGAAGAGTAGGGCGAAAGCCAAGTACCTGTATAGCTCTCGTCTGGATGCCAGTAATTGTAATACATCTCTACTGCGTCTTCATCCAGAATTCTAAAAGCTACAAATGTAGCTCTTGAATCCTCTGAGATTCTTGAATACTCACCATCGAACTTAGGGTCGCCAGGGAATCGTTCAGTCCCCCATTCAAACATGAAAAACAAGCTATACATGAAATCAGCAACTGACATGCGAGGGCCGTGATGGAAGTTGCTCGACTTGATTTTGAATGTGGTTTTTGTAGTAGCATTTACATTATTCTCTACAAATTTGAACTTTAGCTCCTTTTGATCAATAGTAAGGGCATCCAATGGGACGTTTAACTTTCCTTCAGGTCCAGCTGTTTCAACTTCATATGAGTACCTGTATGGAATCGGCAATCCTGTATGTGGATGAGGGATAGACCCAGGATCTGTGACAGCTCGGAATACATTCATACTATAAAGGTCCTTGAAGCCTGCTACAGGATTGTATGCTCCTTGATAGATAAGCTTCTGCCCCAATCTCAACGTTCCCCCTAACTCTTCTCCTTTTAGCTTAACGCCCCTATAGAACCAAGGAGTCCAAGGCCCGCCGAAAAGATCATAAATAAGGTTCTCAATTCGATCCCCATTATATGGGAATGAATCGAAGGTATTGGCGATGAAGCTCCTAACAGCCTCATCATGACCCAATTCAATAGACTTTTTTAAGAGTTCTGCTCTCTCATCAAAACTCTTGAATTCCGCAGCGGCCAATTTCATCGTTAAGTCATCTAGCTCCTCATGCTCATACTGCCAATATCCTGGTTCGCCCCAACCAGGCATATTTCCTATCCAGGGGCTAAAATACCAAGCTGGATTGGAATCATTGTATCTCACAATTGCAGTAGTTGCCCATCCTTCTGTATAGACATGCCATTCACCAGCAGCAGGATCGCTTCCATAGATAATCGATGTAGCTTTGTGAAGATCGCCATATATTCTCTCGACAATGAATCCTAGTTCTTCAAAGTCTGAAGCTATTTTATCTCCAATAGCCTTCCTTACCGGATCATCAGATCTTATGAAGAACCTAATTTCTATAGCGGCATCGTTATAGTGCCATTTTTCTTCACGCTCTAAAGCTCCTTCAGCTGAAAGTATCTCATCGATTCTAGTTCTAGCAAACTGGTAATCATATCTTGATTTGGCCTTAAGGGTCTCAACGACATCTATTATGTAGTTGTAATCTGGAGCATAAGGACTGAAGGATGTGATAGTGGGCTCACCGAAGCCTTTCAATAGTTCTTTTACAACAAATTCCCTGTCAATGAGATAGCGGTCAATAGTCTGCCTGAATTCCTTTATTGAAAAGGGATTGAGCTCTCCATCAATTGGAGCGGGATTGAAAAGTAAATCTATATGTTTGCTAGCTCCTTTTATAGCATTAACTTTTGGATCATTGAGCGCTTCTGACGCTTTGTCAGGTTTAATCCCATAGAGATAGAGATCCATATCTCCAGATTTGATCATCGAGATAGCTAGATCTTCTTCTGTAACTTCAAAGTATACTATCTCTTCAGGATAGAATCCTTTGACCTGCTGGCCTGAAACAATGGGAGTTGAAAAAAGATTCAGGGAAAGCAGTATAAGTAAAATTAAGATAGTGAGCTTTTTTAATTTCGATTCAAACATTTGAGTAAGATCGATCAAGAATATCACTTGAATCTTAATCAATGCTAGTTAAAAAGACTTTTTGACTTTCTATAAATAGGAGACGTCTGGTATTTTTTCAGCATAAAACATCATTGCAAATTTGCTAATCAGTTAAGGGCTCACATAAGAAATCGGCTATATTTTGAATTAATTCATAATTATCTTCTGTGTAGCAATAGGGTTCTATTAGGAAGGTCTGGTCTCCAAGAGCTAGAATTCCTTTATCTGGGATAAAAGCAAAAGGTAAATAATCACAGGGTTTCTCACTTTCAGAACTGTACATTAACGAATTTTTACTACTTTCAGAGTCAATCTTACTATTTTCTGAGAGAATCTGTGTGGCCGTATAAAAAACTACTTTTTGTAGATCTTTACTCATGCTATTTTCATCAAATTCATCTATGATTATATTCCTATAATTGTCAAAATTTTCTTCCATATTATATAAATAACCGGAACTATACACCATACCAAATTCAACAGATAAACTGTTCATGTAGCTAGATGAATCTCTTGTTGGATCGACTATCAGAAGCAGCTTGCCCCCAGACTCTACATATTTGCTAATAGAGATTGTTTCATTTTCAGAGAAATGCATCTTGGGATTGATGACTATAAGAGCTTTAGCACCATCCAACATTAAATCCAATTTTTCTGAAGAATTGATATACCTGAACGAGTGTCTTCTAGAGGAAACCTCATAGAGAAGAGTGTTCAATTCCCAATACGAAAATGAATTATTATGAGAGATGTCTACGAGAATGAAATCTCTGCCATTAGTTTTTGGTTCTGAATTCTTAACCGGCCAGGATGTGGATACCGCTTGTTCATCAGAGCTGAGTTCAGGATTGGCATATATATAAAAGATCGCAGGGGGAGCACGAACTTTGAGAAGTGCATCTAGCGTTAGACCTGACCGATCGTAGGTAAGTTCTGAATCTACTATAATTTGATCTTCAACTTTGTCGTTGACGAACACTTCAGAGTATCTGCTCAGGTTAGCGAGCTCTGCTGCCTTTTTAACGGCATCTTGACTTGATCCTAATTCATCTATCAGACCGTATTCAAATGCTTGTTTACCCAGATACATCAGTCCTTTGGAAAGCTCAGTTCTTTCCAATTTGAGTGAGTCTTTTCTTTGAAGTTCAACCACATTAAGGAATTCATCCAATGTCAATTGTATTTCAAATGGAAAATTTGATTCAGAGATTCCTCTCTGTTTATAAGGACCCGTTTCTAAAACATTTTCAAGTATTCCGGGTTTCGCTGGAAGAGTGGCAATTACCCCGATATTTCCAACTCTAGCTGCAGGCACTGCATAAACATAATTGGATGATAGAGCTACATAATACCCTCCAGAAGCGCCCAAACCTACAATACTTGCCACTATTGGTTTTCTCTCACGCAGATCAAGCAGGTTCATATAGATATCCTGAATCGTAGTTGCATATCCTCCAGGGCAGTCTATTCTTAAGACGATTGCCTTTATTGACTCGTCATCTCTTGAGAATCCTATCATATCAGTTATGAGTCTATATTTCGCATAAGATGTGATAGGGCCTTCGATATCGATTATTCCAATATTATTCGGGCGATAGGAGAAAGATACAAAGGATATTGAGACAAACGCTACAACTAAAAGCAATATAATTACAAAAAGACCTACATATTTTTTATTAGAGGATACTTTTTTGGAAAATGCAAATCCCATAGCAGCATCTTCCTCTTTAGCTGTTATATTTTAATTGATTTAATCAAGTTAATCTTTTGTCCACGACAAACGATTATGAATTAATTATTTTGGACTAAGATTTACCCAATTACTTTAACTTAATTATAAATAGCCTTACTTATAATTTTAAATGCTTTAACTTAGCTTTTTATTTTTTTTAATGAGGAGATATCACAAGCTCGCATTTTAAACATCGCTATCATGAACATAATTATTTTCATATATCTAATAATAGAAGAGAAAATTCTTACTTGTACGCCTTCATATATGTTTGTATGTACTCATTCAGATCCAAAAATAATTAATTAGCAAACACTAAATTAATTAATTCATAATGGTTAAATAAAAAGGCAGAAAATCACTATTTATGAAAATAAAAAAGAATCCATGGCCCGCTCTCTTTCCTTGCCCCATCATTCTAGTCACTTGCACAGACTATAGAGGAAAATCCAATATAATCACTTTAGCATGGACAGGAATAGCTTGCTCTGATCCTCCAACAATAAGTATGAGCATCCGCCCTCAAAGATATTCCAATAAGATAATTGAGGAGTCGGGTGAATTTGTTGTAAATATCCCGACTGTTAAAATTTTAGAAGAAACTGATTTCTGCGGAATAGTTTCTGGAAAAGAAATAGATAAATTTTCTGAAACCCAACTTACGCAAGAACCTGCGGAAAAAGTTAAGCCTCCACTTATCAAAGAGTGTCCGATCAACATCGAATGTATTTTAAAAAAGAAGATTCCGTTAGGAGTTCACGATATGTTTCTTGGTGAGGTGATTCGCGTACATATAGAGCAAGAAATTCTGAATAAGAATGGACAAATAGATTTTACAAAAGTATCTCCAATCGCTTACAATCAAGGCGAATATTGGAGCCTTAATAAAAAGATAGGCGTACATGGTTTTTCAGCGCGCTTGCGATCTCATATTCGATGATCATAAAAGAAACATCACAATTTAAATCAATAGACAAGACCTATTATTCTATATTGATAATATCGGTAAGACCTAATGGATTTTCCTTATTTTAGCATTATCGTCCTCATAGGAGGGTTGGTAGGATTAGGAGTAGGAGCAGAACTTACCATAAACTGTTCTATCAAAACAGCCTGGAGATTCGGTCTATCACCTTTTCTAATAGGTTTGACTCTTGTATCCATCGGAACATCTATCCCGGAAATGGCGGTAGGTATCGCAGGGGGAATAGATAGGCTTGAGGGCATAGAAACATCTGGGATAGTCGTAGGAAACTATGTGGGGTCGGTCCTAAATGTGATGACAATAATCTTGGGAATATGTGGTTTATTCGGTACATTAGTGGTTTCAAAAAAAACCACAAAAAGAATCGGTTCAGCATTGATGGCTTCACTACTCCTCTTCTTCATTATCATATTAGATTATAAAATAACTATTCTCGAAGGATTCGTATTGATCATAACCTATATCGGATTCACATCGTATCTGATTTATCATGAAAAGAAACTTGAGAGCTTAGAGATCCCTGTTCTTGAAGATAAAATCAGGGGTTTTAAAGTATGTAAGATGGAAGACCCCGCCCATCTTGATATAATTCTCCTCATCGTTGGGATAATCGTAATTGGTTTAGGAGCTGACGCTGTCATAATGGCAGGCATAGAACTAGCTACATTTATGAGCGTAGAACAATCGGCAATCGGCCTTATTTTTGTAGGATTCGGAACAGGTATTCCTGAACTCATCGTCTCTGCGCGAGCCCTCTCTAAAGGAGATGTTTCTATATCCGTTGGAAATCTACTAGGTAGTAGTATAACAGACATCCTCTTAGCGACAGGCATGGGTGCCATGATAGCGGGTTTCATTATAGATAAGAAAACTCTCCTGGTCAACACTCCCATCACCATCGCCATGACACTCCTTGCACTAATATTCCTAATGACTGGCGAGAAGTTAGATCGCAAAGAGTCATTACTTCTAATCATCGCATATATTTTCATCGCTGTTTTTGTCTTCTTAATTTAAATAGACAAAATTTTATTTGCGTGTTTATCACCTTAACCATACAAAAACAACGATTTTTTATTGCAGGTAGAGAGTGATCTAGGAAAAATGGTCACTTGATTTACTTTTTTCAATAAAATTATATGATGTGATGATAATGATTTCCAAGAAGAAAAATATTGGAGATCTGTTTAATTTTCTCGGTTTAGCATTAATACTTTTAGGAATTATTTCCCTTTTTATACATGCTTATTCCAATTTCAATATATCTACGAACGTTACTAAATATTTGAATCTTGAATATTTCTTGCCAGGAATTATTTTAGTCATTATCGGGAGGCTTTTTTTAGCCATTAGATCATATCTGGTTAAATAGTTTTTAGCATACGCTTTAAACTATAACTGCGTGCGCTTCCAATTATTATGGCGCGAGCTAATCAGTGTCTTTAATGCCTTGTTTTTTCTTATCCACAGTGAATGAAATTCTTAACATATTCTTCTGCTTTTTGTTTGTCTTTTTTCAATTCATTATTCAAATCTTTATCGTTAAATGACTTAAGCTTTTTTTCCAACCCTTCAAGAATACTTTTACTAAAGACCCCATCTTCTTGATAAATAGGTGCGTGCTCCTTTAATTTTTCTGCTGACTCAAAGCAGGATGACGGAAGATGTTCAAGCTTTTCTTGTAATTCCTTGTTCTCATCTTTGAATATATCAACATTAACGTAAAATTTTTTAGTCAATTCCAAGGACTCATCATTTGTTAAGCCATTTTTTGCCGCCACAGCAATCCCTGCCAATAAGAGATAAATATTTGCAGAACCATCAGGACATCTCATTTCAACTGTTTGTCTTCCTTCACAAGAATAATGACCGGATTCTGTTTTATTTATTAGTGAGCTGAGACAGGATATTTTTCTCCAGCCAAGAGGCACTCTAATAAGTACTGACCTATTCTTATCTCCCCAGCATAAATTAGTTGGTGCCTCTTGATGGGGAACCAATCTCAAATAAGATGTTGGGATTGTATTTCCAAACGCGGTAAGACTGGGCGCTAATTTAAGCAATCCGCCAATAATCCTTTTAGTAGTTTCACTCAATTCTCCAGCATCATTTAACATAACATTTCTACTATCTTTCATTGCTGCTATGTGTATGTGCAACCCAGTTCCTGCATGTCCTGCTGCGATTTTTGGGGCAAATGTAATCTCAACTCCGTATTTTACTGCGATATTCCTCATAATCCATTTTGCAATAATAATATGATCTGCCATTTCTTCTAATGGCTCTAATGCAAGTTCTATCTCATTCTGTTCAAACCGTGTGTTATTCTCTGATGTAATGATATTTCCCACTTCTGCATGACCATATTTTGTTTTAACGCCTATGCTGGCAAGAACATAAAGAATTTCTTTTCTCATATCTTCATATTTTATAAATGGCCTACTCTCATGATAATTATTTTGAAATGTTCCTGGAAAAAGTTCATCTTGGCTTCTAAAAATTACATAATACTCTAACTCCCCAAACGCATACAAAATTATTCCGGTTTTTTTCTTTAATTCATGTTGTGCCTTTTTAACGATATATTCTGGAGCCATATCCAGTTCTTTTCCATTCCCATCAAAATATGAGCAAAGCAAATTGAGAGTGGGAATCGAGGATAGGGGATTTATAAAAGCTGTTTTAAATCTTGGTACAACATACAAATCGCTGTTTCCAACACCAATATATGGGAATAGACTTGATCCATCGACCCTCTCACCAAAATCCAATAATTGTCTTAGATGTTTTTCATTACCAATAACAAAGTTCAATGTTTTTAATCTGTCATCTCTTCCAACATAGTTAAAATCAAGCATTTTGATATTATTCTCTTTAATAAATCTGATAATATCTTCCTTTGTGAATTCGCTTGGCCTTTTTCTTAGAAATTGCACTAACTTATTCGGATTCAATCTAAATTCTTCATCTATCATTTTTCACTCATTTCTTTATCAGTAGATCGGAAGGTGATTTAAATTTAACATCTTAACGCTCTTTAACATATTTAACAGGATTTTAACATTTTTAACACATTACTTTGTGATCTACTGTTTATAGCACGCGCGTGCTTATAACCGATTTCATACAAGTTAAGATATCCTTTGCAGATTTTTCCAAACTAAATTTTTTTACGTTTTTCAATCCTTTTTTTATAAGCATATTTTTGTATTTTTTGTCTTTTAAAATTCTAATAATACCTTCCCGGATCTCGTTAACATTATTTGGATTTATGTAATGAACACTATCGCCTCCTACTTCTGGAATCGAACTAACATTTGAAGCGATCACAGGACATCCACAGGCTTGCGCTTCTAAAACAGGCAATCCAAAGCCCTCGTACAAAGAGGGAAAAACATATAATTCAGCAAGATTGTACAAGTAAGGCATATCTTCATCCTCTACATATCCAATTTTGTTTATTGAGTCATTCTTAACGAAGTCTAATTTCATTGATCTATACCATTCGGAGAATCCAGTTAATACGAGTTGGATATTTTTTTCTTTTATTGAAAGTTCATTAAATGCCCTTACCAGCCTAATTATGTTCTTTCTCGGGATAATACGCCCTGTATACAAGATGAACTCTTCAGGCAAATTGTATTTTATTCTAACTCTTTCCAATTGTTTTTTATCTTTGATTATTTTGTACCTTCTATCTATCGCTTCTTAAATTACATTGATTTTCTTAGGATCAATTCCTAGTATCCTTACAATATCTTTTTTTGTGTTATTAGAAACAGCAATTATCCGGTTTGCTCTTTTACAAGAACTTTTTATTGTAATGCAGCGAAATATCCTTTCAACAAGGTTATAATATTCATGAGCTGAAAAAAAATACGCCATTAAATCATGTGTAGTTACAATTTTCTTAGTATTCACGAAATAAGGAATTACATTCTTGGGAAACCATATAACATCTAAATTCAATCTATTAATCTTCAAAGGACCTAATAAAAAATCACAGACAATATTATTTTTTGATTTCAGTAAAATTTCTTTGACATTATCTTTTTTGCATATGAAGCTCTCTTTGTCAAAATTGTGAATTATATATAATTGATCATGTTCGCAGATTTCTTCGATCATTGCAAGAGTCATTGCTCTAATATATTCCTTTGTTCCACCTGCTTTGTTAGAAGCTCCCCTTGCATATATGCATATTTTTATCGCTACCACATCCAATCCGAGATATTGATCATGATTCCTTCTGGAATAATATCCACACGATCGAAAAAAAAAATCTTTGTATGCCAAATTTATTATTTAAGTGAATATTTTTTTAACATAAATGTTTTTTATTTGAAAATTATGCAGCTTTCAACGGTAGTGCCACCTTAATGATTATAAAAGAGATTAATGCAAGAACTATCTTATCCAAATCGAAGATATCCGATTATACGGTCAATCCTTACGTTGGTTGTGAACATGGTTGTACATATTGTTACGCTCGATTCATGAAAAGGTTTACAGGCCATAGCGAGGCATGGGGCGAATTTATCGATGTTAAGGTTAATGGCCCAAATTTATTGGAGAGTGAAGTCAAAAGAAAACATATTGGTAGAGTCTGGATAAGTGGAATATGCGATCCTTATCAACCAATCGAGAGAAAGTATGAGCTAACACGGAAATGTCTTAAAATTTTACTGAAGCATAACTGGCCAGTCACAATTCAGACTAAATCGCCTCTTATTCTAAGAGATATTGATTTATTTAGAAAATTTGGGGAGGTTGAAGCAGGATTTACGATAACTACAGCCAATGAAGAGATTAGGCAAATCTTTGAGCCAAAAGCTCCACCAATCGAGGAACGCATTAAAACATTAGAAAGGCTGCATCTTGCAGGCATTAGAACATATGCAATGATAGCACCCCTCCTTCCAATGGCTGAAGATTTGGCAGCACTATTATGTGGAAAAGTCGATCATGTATTGATAGACAAGATGAATTACCATTATGCTGATTGGATATACAAGAAGTATCATTTCGATTATGCATTGGAAAATAAGTATTTTTCTCAGAAAGGCGTTGCACTTGCAGATGCGTTTAAGAAAGAAGGGATTTTCTGCCAAGTATTATTTTAGCACGTGTTTAGATGTAAGCGCGCGCGCTTATTAAATATCCCTTCTTGGGTCAACGATACTTCAGAAGATGTACTCAAAGATATCATTTTGTATATCGATGAGACTGGAATAGAATTTCTAGAATGGGATTCTGAAGAGAAAGAACCATTCATTTTCCCAATGAAAACGTTGCTTAGAAAAAGTTATGATATTCAAATGAGTGATGAAGAAATTTCTCATATAAAAAAATTAACAGAAGAACGCACTCGCTAAAGGGTCAAACTAAAAATTAGTAAAAAGCGCAAACGCTATCTTGGTTAATCTACTAACACCAATCAATCTTCATTTTTTCCAATCTATATAAATTAGGTTCAGTCCCTACTCCATTTCCAGAAGGAATTTTGATTTGTGATGGATCTGATAAAACAATTTCGGGTTGAGATAGATCTTCATGATAAAAACGTTTGCTAGGAAATATGTCGGATGGATATTTGAAATTAGGAAGTGTTGCTAATGCGATAAGAAATGAGGCTCCTAAAGAAGATTCGAGCATGCTACCGACCCAACAAGGGATCTCATGATCCCTGCAGTAGTTATGAATCTTGATGGAGTTAGTAATTCCTCCAACTCGTCCTGGTTTAATATTGATCCATCCGCAAGCTTTTAGATCGATTGCCTTTCTGGCCATATCAATTGAAGTGATACTTTCGTCTAAACAGATGGGTGTTTTAAGCGATTGCTGCAAAATTGAGTGATCGACTAGATCGTTGTGAGCTAATGGTTGTTCAATCATCGCTAAATCAAACGCATCTATTTTTTTAAACATCTTTAAGTCGTCTAGAGTATAGGCAGCGTTACAATCAATATGAAAAACAGTATCAGGAAATTCTTTTCGTACCGCTTGTATCATTTCCAATTCCCAACCTGGGCGATACTTCAGTTTGATCCTCTTATAACCTTCTTTGACAGCAATGTCGATCACTTTTATCAATTCGTCTATAGTTTTCATAACACCGAAATCAGCACCGACTTCAACGTACTCTTTATCCCCACCTAAGACTTGCCATAATGGTTTATTTCTCATTTTGCAATAAAGGTCCCACCAAGCCAAATCTATTCCAGCCTTCGCAAAATAATTATCCTTTATTATACCCATTTCATTTTGCAGTTGCTCACCTGAATCAATACTCTTCTCGAGTAAGTGGGGAGTTAAAAAGTCCTTAATAATGGCGAAAACCCCACCAGCCCATTCACCGCAATAAGAGGGATGTCCAAAAGGAGTAGTCTCCCCCCACCCATATTGATCGCCACTTGTCACCTTAACCAATACACTTTCAATAACTGAAAAGTCTCCGAATGCAACTCTAAAAGGATATTTCAAGGGCATTGCAACGCGATAAACTTCAATGGAATCGATTATCATATTGAAAAATTGGTACCATAATTATTATTTAAGCGTTTTAGAGTGCGCTTATATCAGATTCTATGT
>JAOZGV010000004.1 GCA_026015225.1 Candidatus Bathyarchaeota archaeon | reverse complement strand
TGGTAACCGATACCAGCACTATGGTTATCGGGTTTGCTATACCTGCCAAAACCTCCTGTTGTCCATGGTAGGCCTCCCATGCTTCCACCAGGGCCCATCGTAGTTTGATCGCCTAAAGTGTAGTGAGCTGAAGCCGTTGGAACAGCCATTATTGCCGATGTTATAAATAGCGTCACTAAAAGCATTGATAATAATCTTTTATTCATTTTCCTTTTTCCTTTAATTTCGTCACGGAAAATTAATGATTCATTAAAGATTCCCGTGACTATGCTACGCATTTATCAGGCTTCTATTATTTAAAGGGATATATCGGAATTGGATATATCAAAAATTATGTTGCCAATAATGTATGCTCTATCTAGTTTCACATATACTTTTAATAATTTCCGCAATAATAACAAAATCCAGAACCGTTTGAAATTAAGAGATATTCTTTTTAGAACTTATTTTGTATGAATCAAATTGATGATGAAGTGATTTAATTTTTGATGCCTAATAAATCCCTATTGCTGGGCTTATTAATTATATTAATTTCACTATCATTTACTGAAACCACTTTCGGAACAATCAATAATGAAATTCAGAACGAAGGCAAAGCCCTTTATTTAAAAACGTTTGAGATAGATGATTTCATAATTATTGAGAAGGAATTCAAAGAAGATTTCTCCTATGAGTCCGAATACAGCATTAGTATTATAACAAAAGTTCTCGAATGTGATCTATCTCGGCCTGGTTCTTTTTTCAGAATTGATTTAATGAATAATGATGGAAAAGTTAAGTTCTCGATCAGGCCAACCAGCGACAGAGGTGTTTTATTCTATTATCCTTCTTATTCACTAATAGCCTTCAAATATGAGAATGCATGGACTTTTGGTAGGTGGACTAAATTTGAGGTTGTTGTAACTGGAAATAACTCATTCTTTTATATCAATGATAATCTAATTGGGCAGAACTCGCCAGAATTCCCAGCTCTTATAGACGACATTGAACTTGGAAAATTAAGGTTCGGGAAGATCAATAAAAGGCAATCAACTTTTGAAGGATTCATTGATAATGTTTCAATCAGAAGAGATAACAAAAATATTTTCAATGAGAGTTTTGATTCGGATCTAAAAGAATATCAGATTACAAAGTCTGATAATGCTGTCATAAGAATTATGGATGCCGAAGCTTTTACTGTTCTATTAATAAATTTAGATAAGCGGAGCATTACAACTGGAGATAAATTAACAATAACATGTTTTATCAAAGACAGCTTTGAAAATGGTCTAGAAAATAAAACCATATACCTTCGGCATCTATACGAAAAGGGAATCAATGAGTTAGAGATGGGTAAAACCGCATCTGATGGTTCATTGATATATACCTGGGAAGCCCCAAAAGAAGTTAGCGGGAATATCGAGATCTATTGTAAGTTTCTAGGAGATGAGGACCATTCAGCATCTGAGAGCAATCATGTCGAATTGTTTATAAAACAAAAAGAGACATTCTTAAAGAGTAACCATTTTATTGCTATCATCATCGGATCTGCTTTTATTTTTTTTATTGCGTTCTTATCCAAGAAACATGGGGCCAACAAAACATCATCATATATTTTTATAGCCTCTTCTGCAATCGGATTTTTTTTCTCGCTGACAATGCTGGCAAATACTCTTGAATTGAAGTATTACTTAATTTATGTGCAGAGAGAAATAGTTGTTGAATTCTTATCATCGATTATTGATAAATTTATTTTGGTAATTTCTTTTATCATAAGTATCATATCGATTCCTTTATCGAATAAATTGAAAGCTTTTCCAAAAAAAATTATTCTCATTTATTTTACTTTGTTTTTTTCCTTTATTCTATTTATATTGAAATTTGAATTTCTCAGCATTGTATTGGCTTTTTCAGCATCTGTTGCTTTAATTATTTTTTCGATGATCTTTGCGAACAAATTTCTATCGATTAATAAATATCAAGCATTACTTGGATATTTGGCAGTAATTTTATCGATCTTGTTACTGGTAGAGCTTGGATCGGTTTTTGGATGGGTTTTTAATGTTTTTGATCCTCACGTTCCTTTTGATGGGTCACTTAGATGGCTATTTTCAAGAATTGAAACAAATATGTCATACGTACTGTATCCATTTACGCCAATTCTTTTAATCATACTACTTTTTTCCTGGATGTGGGCACCAATGCTTAAAAATGTTGAACATAAACTAATGTATAGAAAATTTTTTCCTGTTTCTGAAAACCATATCGATTCAAATAGATTTATTAAGTTCTTGAGATGGCCAATACTTTTTCTCTCCGTTGGATTTGCTCTATTTGTCTCTTATTATCCTTATTTCTATGGATCAAAGCCGATTGGCGTCGATATTGCTTGGTATCTTGAACATTTGAAAGCCATGAATGACTGGAATAGCGCTTACTTGGTTCTAACTAGCTTTGAAAGTGCATCAAGGTGGTTGTATTTACTTATACTTTTTCTGCTTAAGATTTCAACTGGATTGCCACCAGAGTTTATTGTGAGAGTGGGTCCAGCCATACCTGCTTCTTTTCTAGCCATTGCCACATATGCGCTTGTAAAAATTGGGACCAAGAATTATACTATTGCTCTATTATCCTCATTTCTTGCTGCATTTTCAATAAATACTACTGTGGGAGTATTTGGAGGAATTTTCGCAAATTGGCTGGCGCTCTCTTGGGTAATGCTATTTTTTGCAGTTCTCTTGTATACTCCAGTCAAAGGATTGAAATTTTCCATTCCTCTGGCATTCATCTTGAACTTTCTAATTCTAGCTACTCACGCTTGGACTTGGATATTTCTTATAATGATTTTATTAACTTACTTAGTTTTAAAGCTGGGCCCAATGATTATAAGAGAACGCAATATTAATCTTGAGAAAGATTGCAAAACTGTGCTATTAATAATTTCTGCGAACACCATAATAATCGCGATCATGTTTTTAATCATGTCAAAAAGTGAACTTGTACAATTGTCTTCAGAAGTATTGACTACGTTTAATTTTCAAAATTCAGTAGAATCTTTTTCTATCTTGATCTTTACTATTAGATTTTATGTAGGTGGTTTTTTCGGCAACCCAATCATCTTTTTATTTGCGATAATAGGAGCATTTATGTTAAAAAATTTGAAGAATAACTTCAGAATATTAATAGTATCATACCTACTAGTAGCTTCTATGATAAGTATATTTGTAGGCCAATTCTGGCAATGGAGAATCCTATACATGGTTCCCTTTCAAATACTAGCCGCATTGGGCTACGCACATATGGTTTGTTTAATGAGGCTCAATTATGCTGATAAAAAAGATAGCAAGTATATGCTTAATTTCTTTCTAGTAACTTTAATTCTATGGTTAGTACTTACTCAATTCAATTACACATTGAGATGCATGACTTCTATTATCCCAACTTAGGGGATACAACCTAATCGAATATTCATTCCTTATTTTCATTTTCACTTTCCGAGATCGCTAAATATTGTACTATTTCAACAATCTTTTTTTCAAGCTCATTGATTTTTTGGTATATCATAAAAATAAAAATAAAAAGGAAAATTATGGAGAATGTAGTTACAAAATGTATTGGAGTTGCCATACCCAGATATTTAACAATTGACATGTAAATGCTCGGAAAGATTCCAGTCAAAAATAATATTATCCACAATATTTCCCAAAAGACAAAAATATGTATTCTTATTTTTCCTTTGATATATTGTCGAATAGTAAAAAAGAAAAAAAATGCAGCTAAAGCTGCTGCGACAATTCCATAGGGCTCAATTATGAAATCCAAAATTATTCACCCAATTTTAATTTAAATGAGTTTTTTCTTAGCTCTTATACAAGATCATTTTCATGAATATCTTAATACCATCAATTAGTCCGGTTCCCTTAATTCTTTTCTTTGGATAAATTGTCTTTATTGGTACTTCAATCCACTTATAATCAGAAGAAATTACTCGTATCAGAAATTCGGATGCCCAAGTATAATCAGTGGAATCGTGTATAATCGATTTAAAAACCTTCGCTGAATATGCTCTAAAACCACATTGAGAGTCAGTGATCTTTTTGCCACATCTCATTGATGTAATAATTGATAAAAATCTATTTCCAATTTTTTTATAAAACGGCATGCTTTTTATATTTCCTAAGAATCTGGAGCCTAAAACAATATCAACTTTATCTTCTATCAAATATCTAAGCAACATTGGTATATCATTCGGATCATGTTGTCCATCTCCATCCATCGTAACAACTATATCAGCCTTCTCTCTTATTGCGATTTTAAGACCTGTCGATAAAGCGGCTCCTGTCCCTAAATTAATTAAATGGTTTGCAACAGTTGCACCTGCATTCTTTGCTTCTCTGTTTGTTTCGTCTTGACTGCCATCATTAACTACGATAATGCTATCACAATATTGACTGGCGCGATTTATAACGCCCTTTATGGTTTTTTCTTCATTGAAACTTGGTATTATGCAAATAACTTTCAATTAACTATCCAGCTCGAACCAATACTTATGCAATTTAATCCATTTACCTGTAATCATTATTTTTTAGGACTTGTGAATTATTATTAGTTTTTAATAATATAATTCTTCAATGGATAATTCTTGGTTAACTTAATGAATGCAATGATTTAAGTTAGACTTGAATTTTATTAGATTGAGAAAATTATGTCAAAGATAACAATTTTCTAATATTTTGGTGTTCAAATGATAGATAAAAAAATCGTAACCTGTTTTATAGAGCATAATGACAAATTACTAATTCTTAGAAGAAGCAATAAAGTAGGAACTTATAGAGGAAAATGGGCCAGCGTAAGTGGACATATAGAAGGAGGAGAGGATGAGCACTCGAGAGCCCTTATTGAAATAGAGGAAGAAACAAAATTAAAAAGAACAGATGTTAAATTATTAGCGAAATCTAAACCAATCATTATATCAGATAAGGAAAATAGTTACTTTTGGAAGGTCTATCCATTTCTTTTTAAAACGTATAGAAGCGATATAAAAATTGATTGGGAACATATAGAATACAAGTGGATTTCCCCTACAGAATTTGATAAGTTTGATACAGTCCCAATGCTCTATGAAGTTTATAAAAAAATTAGAAAAAACATCCAATATTGATTTTTTTTAATTTCCAATAAATTTCATTAATTCATTTTAGAGGAATGCGTATAATTATTTAGATACTATATCCCCTAAGAATTTATCTACTATCTCATAATCCAACTTCTCATAGCGCTCAGTCGAACCAATATCATACCAAAATGAATCGTGAAAATATGCATTAATTGATTCTCCTCTCTTTATAAGGAAGGGAATCAAATCTCCCATTATATCCAAATTTCTCTTTCTTTTTGATA
>JAOZGV010000115.1 GCA_026015225.1 Candidatus Bathyarchaeota archaeon | reverse complement strand
AGGAGGGCGTCATGTTAAAGCTGCTAGACTTCAAAGCTCTCCATATGCAGCCATGCGAGCTTCAATAGCTGCCGCTCAGCAAGCAAAAGATAGGGGGATAAGTGCCATCCATATTAGGGTTAGAGCTCCTGGAGGTCATGGTGCAAGAACTCCCGGTCCAGGTGCTCAAGCAGCAATTCGAGGCTTGGCAAGATCCGGTTTCAGAATAGGAAGAATAGAAGATGTAACTCCAATTCCGCATGATGGGACACGAAGGCCCGGAGGAAGACGTGGGCGAAGAGTTTAAAAAATTTTTATCTAATTCGAACTTTTTATCGATTTTTAGCATCCCCTGATAAAATTAATATAGATATGGAGGAGCTAAAATTTTGCCATTCCTAACGATTAAGAGATACTGATATATTCGGAAGGAATTTGTATTGGTCCTGATTGTTGGTCGTAAATAAAAATACCAAACTGTCGTGATGATACATCGACTACCATTGAGACAATATATTGTGAAAATTGTTGAAGTTTGCATTGCGTTTCAATATCTATTGGAGACATGAAGATGCCTCCATGGATATGTGAATGACACCATCCCACAATGCTTCCCTCTAATCTTCCATTTATGATATTATCAGCTACTTCAGCAAGAAGATCTTGAGAAAACATGCAATGAGATTTGTCGGCTTCACCAGTCCCATTTATAACTTCATTGATATATAATTCTCCGTTTTCAAATTTACCGATCAGTAATCCTATTTGTTCATGAGTTTTATTGATATAGTTGCCTAATTGATTCAAAGCTTTATCTCTAATATTGATTTTAAACATCACTTATCAATTCGATAATTCATTTTCAAAAAAAAGAATTCTACTGATTTAATATTTCATTAGTGATAAAATTTAAGATTCTTAAGCATCCCAAGTATTTGGGGGTCTTTAATACTCTTTTCAGCACTAATAATAAATTTTCTTAAATTATTCTCATCGTAACCATCTCTGATATACTCAATAGCTTGAATAGCCATTTCTAATTTATCAATAGAATTTACTAATCTAGCTTCATCGGTTTCCAATTTCTGGCTCTCACTCCATATGTTAAAGTAATTCTCCTTGATTTTTTTAGGAAAATTATTCAATATTTTCTCTAATGCTTTTCTCTCCTTTTGGAGAGTTTCCTCAATTCCAAGTCTTTCTCTATCTACCGGAGTCAAGTCTCCTGTTAGAACCTCGCTTAAATCATGTAATAGACTCATCTTAATAACCTTCTCTGTATCTAATTTTCTAATATCACTTATTACCATAGCTAGAATAGTAACACGGTACATATGTTCGGCTATTGTTTCTGCTAACATAATTTTAGCTTCTCTCTTCCAACCCGTTCGATGTAATTTTTTTGCTTCTCCGACTGTAAAAGAAAAATTAATAATTTTTTTTTCGAAACTCTCTTCAGCCAATATTTTATCAATATTATCTTTTTTCATGGAGGCGATGAAAACCACCTTGTAATCTTATTTTTTTTAAAAATTTAGATTTAATCTATATCTTTGATATATCATAAAAAAATTACCATTCATTTATATCTTAAAATTGCTGCTATTCCTCCAAAGGAATCTTTTAGCATTACACCTTCTTCAGTCTCAACCGATATTATTTCAACCTGCGTATTTGATTTCTCTGCCGCTTCTATGAACTCAGTTAGTAAATCCACACTGTCAGCTGAAGCTAGAGTAATATTCGAGCAATTTGGACATTTTATTTCAAGTAATTTCTTTTCGAAATTGATTATTTCACTGGGTTCTAACAATTCATCGGTAGAGTAATTACAATTGGTACAAAAAATTTTAGTTCGAATAGCATTTATTCCCTCGGAAAGTAATAGCATATCGACGGACCCAATCTTCAAATTCCTTTTTACATCTTCTTCTCCATATGCGGCCAATCCAGAGTCATGACCGATCTCATATAAAAATTTTTGAACGAGAAATTTTTCTTCGGCGTATCTGACGCCACGGAGAATTTTTGAACTTTTTTGAATAACTTCTTCTACTCCACCTTTTCCGACGTATGAAGTATCTACTGTCGCTATTATTTTTTCCTTTATCATATAATTTAGAAATTCGCCATGAGAAAAATCAATTTTAGTAGGACCCGGGCCTCCAATTATTATTCCTTTCAAATCTGAAATTTTACCAAGAATATCATTTGCATTGCTTCCTACCCTTTTAAAATAGTTATTGACTTCGCCCTCCCTAATTCTTTCAAATCTTCTAGCTGATTGACCTCCTGCCCTATGTTTACCTGCAATTCCGGAGGTCATTTCTTTTAAAATTTCCATTCGTCTTCCTCTCAAGATAGCCAATGTTGCTTCGTTTCCATCAATAAGTATTATTCCATACGTATCTTTTTCTTTGGTTATTTCTTGTAAAGGTTCTAAATGAAAACGGTTATCGCATCTGTAAAAGTATACATTGATAGATTCCAGTGGGATTATGGTATAGAGTTCCATTTTTTCTGAGCCAGGTCCATTTTGAGGAATTGCACCACAAAATATTGCGAGACCGGATGGTGGGGGTTTTTTAAAGAGTTTAAGTCTTTGAGTGACTTTTTCAATGGCATCTTGAACATTTTTTTTTGTTGTTTTGGATTTTATATTAGAGGCGGTTTCCTTTTCTTCTCTAAGATTATTCATTACTTCGTGTATTTGTCTGTCTGGAGGGACATATAATGTTATTAATTCAGTACCCCTTCCTTCTTTTGAAGCTAAGGATTCTAGAGTTCGCTTCAATTTATATCGGGATATTGAATCTGCTTTCATTATAATTCTTCTCCCCATATTCTAATCATTATCGACAATATCTTTCAATCATTTTCAAAGTTAAAAGTTAAAGGCAAATAGGTCAAGCCGTATTAAATTTCTACTATCTCTGTTTTAAACAAAAGAAATTAGATAATATGACCAATTTGAACATCAAAGACTTGATCTTCGCTCAAGTAATTGTGATGATTCTATTTATTTAATTTTATCGATATAAATAAACAAGTTCACTACAAAAGTTTCACGACGCTATTTGATATGAGTTAAACAAATTAAATAAGAGCCTCAAACAATTTTATTACAATCATAGATTTAGATAATTCTATTAATAATAACTTGGATAGGATCTGTTATATAGAAGCCATTTTGCTTTAAATGGAAAAATTCAATTTCTGAATTTTTTATGTTGGGGAAATGTGCCTTTGAAAATAGTAATAAAAATTGGAGGATTTCTCTTTCCAGAGAGATTGGATATTGATATGATTAACCATTATGTAAATCTTCTTAGAAAGTTGTTTTCTAATGGACATGAATTAGTAGTTGTTACCGGAGGTGGTATTGGAGCAAGAGAGTATATTGAATTATCTAGAAAAATTGGATCTAGTGAAGCCATTTGCGATGAACTAGGAATTGAATACTCAAGATTGAACGCTAGGCTACTTCTATCTGGTTTACCAGAAGCTTTTCCAGAAATACCTGCAAGTCTGAAAGAAGTAAAAAGATTTTTCGAAATTAATAAACTAGTTGTTATGGGCGGGCTCCAACCAGGTCAATCAACTAATGCGGTTGCTGCTTTAGTGTTTGAAATCATTGGAGCCGATATTTTAATAAATGCTACTGATGTCGAAGGCATATATTCAGAAGATCCAAGGAAAAATCCTAAAGCAAAAAAATATGATGAGATTTCGATTAAAGATCTTTTTAGAATTATTTCTAGTGAAAAAACGATAGCTGGAAGTTATGATCTTCTTGACATATTGGCCGTAACGATTATTGCTAGATCAGAAATTCCAACATGGATCTTAAATGGGCGAGACCCAAAAAATATTGATAAACTTATAAATGGAGGACATATTGGAACAAAAATAATTTTCTCTTGAGTAACTGTTATTTTTTTAAAGAAATTTAATTTCAAATTAAATTTACTAAAATAGTATATCAAGAAATTATTAAAAGGAACTCAACTAAAATGGCTAATCCGAATCAGGGATCTCACTCGAAGAGCGGTTAGCAATAGACTTAAATTTTTCTGAGAGAGATTCACATATCAAAGAACACACTCGCCATTGGCGCATATTATAACTTATTCTTAACTGTTCCATTGCTTCGACTATTTTTTCTTCTTCTTCTGATCCCATATTTCCCCATCTCTAATCTGATTCAGAATGAACACTATAATAAATTACTTTTTGTAATCGTAATTGAAAGGACTTGACTTTATTTGAAGATAATACAAAAGGATCTAAAGCATGGAATAATAAAACTTTCTGTTACTAATTTAGATGATCTATGGGCACTTTATAATTTAATTCAAATTAAGGATAAAATATACGCAAAAACTACACGCGAGGTAAAAATTGAGAAAACGGGTAGATCCTCAAGTAGAAGGATATCTGTTTTTCTTGGAATAGTTGTAGAGAAGATATTTTTCGATAAAGAAGTCTCAAGATTAAGAGTGCATGGGAAAGTCATTGACACACCAGAGGATTTGAATATTCAAGGAAAATATCATACACTTAATTTAATTGTAAAAAGTTCTCTCACAATTGTTAAAGAAAATTGGCTTAAACATCAAATAGAATATCTCAATGATCTGATAGATACGGAAAATCCCATAATTATTGTTGCTCTAGATTATGATTCGTGTTGTATAGCATTAAGTAGAATATACGGAATGGATATTAAAGCAGAAATTCCATCGAAACTACCGGGAAAGCTAGAAATAGAGAAACGAGAATTGGCTTTGAATATATACTTCAAAAATATTGGAAAAATAATCGAAAAAACTCAATCCGAAAGTAAAGGTAAGATAGTAATTGTCGGACCTGGATTTGTAAAGGACTCACTTTTTAACTATATCAGGAATAATCTTAAAGATCTATTCAAAGAAATAGAAACGGTCAAATCGGTTAGTAATGGAGGTATATCAGGAGTTTACGAAGCTGTTAGAGTAGGAATTGTTGATGAAGTTCTAAAAAAGATAAGAATTGTTAGAGAATCGGCTATTGTTGATGAAGTCTTTCGTAGGCTCGGAAACTCAACAAATGATTTATCTTATGGATTAGATCAAGTTGCAGAGGATGCAATGATTGGTGCAGTTGATACAATTATGGTATGTGATGAAACATTAAGGCAACAGGATCCCGATGATAGATTAAACTTAGAAAAAGTAATGAAAGATGTTGAAGATAAAGGTGGAAAAGTAATCATCATAAGCGGTGAGCATGAAGCAGGATTTAAGTTAAAATCTCTGGGCGGTATGGCTGCTTTACTTCGATACTCAAAGAGGTACTAGAATTTTACTTTAAGTTCTTAATCTCTTTCTTAAGGGATAATTGCTATCAGCAATTTTTTTTAAAACCGATTCAAAATTCTCATCTTTTGAGATTTCCATTTCTATATAACGTCCAGTTCGGCCTATTTTACTCCTTTTAGTTAAGACACGTACTCTTTCAAAGACGGTGTCTATGTTGATGCGGAGTTTTTTTGAAATATAAGCTTCATGTCCAATTATGTTAGACTCTAAATGGCCAGACTTACGCGGTTCTATAAGTATTAGCTTCTTATCTACACCAGCTACTCTCTTTTTTTCTTCGAAATCTTCTATTGAAATCTCTCCAGCAAATTTATAGAATTCTCTTTCAGTTTTTCTCAATTTTACCAAGGGAAAGGAGATTGAAATCAACTCTTCAATCTCAAAATATCCCTTCGGTGCATAAAATGGTGTTGCTTGAATTAATATTCGCCTTAAGGGCTTTATTTTAAATTTTTCTAGAACCCATTCCACATGAATTGAAGATATGGGAGCAGTTACAAATATATCAATATCACTACCTACTTTAACATCTCCTCGTGCTATGCTCCCATATATTAGTGTATTAATGTTGCATGATCTAAATTTTTCCATCAAGTTCAAAGCTTTTATTTGAAGTTTCTCGAGAAGTTTCCAATGTTCATCGTCATACTCAACCTCAATAACCTCTTTTCGAATATTAGGTCTATCGCCCATTTAGATTCGCTCTGACATTACTAGTGATTCTCCTTTTCTAAAAAAATCAAAATTTTTTATGAATCCTTTCTAAAATAACTGGTAAATCTTTAATTTCTTTTATTATGAAATCTGCTGAATGTTTTTTTTTACTCGATTGAAATTTATTAAATAAAATGGTAGTCATACCAACATTCCTCGCTCCATAAATATCGTGTTTTATCGAATCACCGACGAAAACTGACAATTCGGGAAATTCAATATTTAATTTTTTTAAAGCATACAAAAAAATTCCGGGGTAAGGTTTTCTGACACCAAATCCATCAGAAGTTAAAATTATATCAAAATAATGTGTCATATTGAGTTTAGAGAGAACTCTAAACACCACATCTTTCGATGAATTATTGCTGATTAGTCCAATTTTATACCTTATTCTTACTTCATTAAGTACTTCGGGAACTCCATTAATTGGTTTAATGAAACTTGATCTGGCTTCTATTACTGTATTTATCGCGTTTTCAAATAATTTCTTTGAAAATTTATTCCCATATACTCTTATCAAAAGTCTGTTTAACCAAACATTCAATGGAATTTCGACATATACACTTTCTCGAATTTGATCCATTTCCGAATAAACATCATCATATGCAGAAAATAAGAATTTTACACGATTCTCGTAACCTTCTAACATAAATAATTTATCAATCTCTTTTAGCGCTTCTTTCATTAAAAAAATATCTTTTACTGATCTAGTTACAAGGGTATCCCCTAAATCAAAAAGAATTCCTTTT
>JAOZGV010000155.1 GCA_026015225.1 Candidatus Bathyarchaeota archaeon | reverse complement strand
ATATCATTCTCTTTGTACAAAGTGTATTGATTGGATAAATTCCAGGTAAAAGAAATATAGTATTAATTGTATCATAGTAGATTTTATGATAGATGTACATTGTCATCTTGAACAGCCTAATTTTGAAAAAGATCGTGATAATATAATAGAAAAAAGTAAGAAACAATTGAAAGCAATTATAACTTCGTGTGCACACTCCAAAGATTTTGATCTAACATTAAAATTGGTTGACAGATATAGTGGATTTATTTTTTCAACTGTTGGTATTCATCCAAAATATGTAAACGAAATCTCACAAAAAGAGAAAGATGTTTTTATTGAAAGAATTAAGGAAAAAAAAGATAAGATTGTAGGGATTGGTGAGACTGGTTTAGATTATTATTGGATAAGAGATAAAAGATTGCAGGAAAAACAAAAAGAATTATTTATTCAATTTATCTCTCTATCTAAAGAATTAAATTTGCCCCTAATCATTCACGCTAGAGATTCTTATGAAGATACTATCAAAATTCTGGAAAGAGAAGATGCAAAATTAGTAATAATGCATATGTTTGGTGCTAATCAATTAACAAAACAAATTATAGAAAATGATTGGTACATCTCCATGAATGCTATTGTTTTAAAAAGTAAAAGGCATAAAAAAGTGGTCAGAGACACCCCAATCCAAAGGTTATTATTAGAAACGGATTCCCCATGGCTTGCTCCTGAGGATTTTGGGAATAAAAGAAATGATTCGACTGCTGTAAAATTTATTGCAAAAAAGATAGCTGAGGTTAAAAAAGTAAGTTTTGAAAAAGTAGATAAAGTAACTACTGAGAATGCAATAAATCTATTCCAATTAAATTTCTGAAGCTAAAATAAAATAAAAATGAAATATACTCTAACTTTCGGGTAGAAGTTAGCATGTATGATTTTAACTTACACTTATTCGGGGCTTTTCTGATTAGGCTTTCGCGTATGCTATATTTTATAAGAATGCATACTTTTTTTATCTCTGTTCAAACATTGAATTATATGAAAGCATACTTATCTATGGAAAAATTCAACAAATTAAGATCGGGGACAATATATCTTCTCAGAAGCAAACTACGATTCATCATTCCTCTTCTAATCTTTTTTTTTCTCAAAATTATTAGTGCGTTCTTGCTCCTTCAAAGAATAGAAGAGAAAGATTTTTTATCACTCTTCCATGGATGGGACAGCTTTTACTACATGAGTATTGCCACAAGATGGTATCCAAATACGGTTGTTGAATTGTGGGCTTTCTTTCCTTTCTATCCATATATTTCCAGAATTATAAATATAGTTCTCCATGACGTTTGGCTATCGACTACAGTAGTCTCATTTATTTCAGGAGTGGTTTGGATTCCTATATATCAATCAATTGCAGAGAGATACATTAATGCCAAGGAATCCTTTTTTTCAACTTGCATGTTCGCCTCATTTCCCCAAGTCTTCCTCTTTACATCTGTAGCTTATAGTGAGTCACTGTTCCTTCTTACTACATTGGTCACTTGGTTGCTTTATCTACGTGGAAAAATTCTTAGTTCATGCATCTCGGCTTCTCTTGCCACTTTAACTAGACCTTATGGAATCCTGATAATATTACCTATCCTTTCAGGATTGCTAAAAAGAAATTTGTGGAAGAAGTCTCTATTGGTTTTTTTTCCAATCTTAACTCTTCTAGGTTGGGTATGGTATAATTTCATTAAAACTGGAGATTATTTTGCTTTCATTACTGCTCAGGAGCAATGGATAGGTCAGCCATGGCAACCTGGAAACTGGTTCCGAGAATTTTTTTTACCTCTGCTGAATATCAAGCAACCAACTCACACTATGGCTCCTCTTGCAGCATACATCTTCTTAATTCCTTTTATTGTTTTAACAGCATACTTAATCATAATGACTTTTGGGATAGACTGGAAACTTGGAGTCTATGGGACGGCAGTATTTATAACGGCTCTTTCGATCGGAACTCCTCTTTCGGCGCCACGATTCATACCTTTCATATTTCCTTTATGGCTAAATATCAAAACAAAAAAATTTATTATCGCATTCACAGCATGTGTCTTCTTCTATCTCCATGCCATGGTGGTATGGTTTTTATTTACTTCAAATATATGGGTTGGCTAAATTCTATTATTATCTACGATGCGATCAATCAATTTAAAAAAAATCCTATACCCTGAACTAATAGCTACTCAATTTCAATGTTAGCTGAATTTAAATCCTCTAAACCAGATGAATTTGTTTTATTGATGAAAGACTTACGAATTTTTTTTAAATAATCTATAAA
>JAOZGV010000148.1 GCA_026015225.1 Candidatus Bathyarchaeota archaeon | reverse complement strand
CAGCAGGGAAGGAAGGAAAATCGATCAATAAAGGTAACCAGTTCGAAGATGTAACCATGGAATTGACTACTATATTATACGATTTTGATGGAGACGGTACACCCGAGCGTATCAAGATATTTGATCCTGCATACCAATATTACTTCTGGGACTACGACAACAACGGCCTAAAACACGTGCAGCTGAGATTATATAAAGTAGTAGATATCAATAAAATGCCAGCAGCATAAAACAAACCCAACACCTATCTTTTTTTATTAAAATTTCATTAGATTGAAGAAAAATCATTTTTTCAAATTCACTATAAATTCTGAACAATCTTTGAATAATTTGAGTATCAATTAAAAGATTTAGATCACTAATTTCAATAACAATCCGCAGGGACCCATGCCCTTTAGGGTTCGGAACCAAATAATAAAAATACTATTTTTGATTTCTATAAGTACTAATTTTCAAATTTAGCGCGTGCGCTTCGTTTATTATCTTCTGGAATAAATCTTGATGAGAGTGCATTTTATAACAATCTATGAAAATATAAATTAGTATGAAGGACTCTTCGATTGTACATTCTTCTCCCAATATTCCATCGAAAGATACCATTTTAAAATTCTTAAGAGAAAAAAATCTCTCAGAAGGCAAAATAATACACTCTATGCATGTAGCTGAATTAGCATTAAAAATCTCAGATGAAGTTATCAAAGATGGAATGCCGGTAGATAAAAAAATTGTTGAGGCAGGAGGACTTCTACACGATGTAGGTCTTTCTGGATTTAGAGATAAGGATTTAAAAGAAGAGATAGCAAATCCTTCACCAGAACATTGTGTGATTGGAGCAACAATAGCTTCAGATGCAAATTTCCCTGATTTTGTAGTAGAATGTATTGAAAGTCATGAATTATGGTCAGAAAGTGAGGCAAAGGAACTAGGTTTTCCTTTACCTATAAAAGGGGATTATATACCTAAGACTTGGGAATCAAAGATAGTTGCATATGCAGATCTTGTAGCATTTGTAACTGCGTTAGGATATGATTTGTTGAAAGATCCAAACGCTGTAATCGAATCATCCTATATCTATAGGAACCAATGTTTCGAAAAAGCAACGGGAAAAAGCATTGGTAGAGATCATCCTATAATCAAGCGAGTTGATAAATTCAATAATGAGATGATCAAATATCTTAATCAAGAATTCATTACGAAATATTGACGAATCCTAAAGGGCAATCGATAATATTATTATTAAGAATCTTACATCAATGTAAGATCAAGGCTTCAATATTATCTTAATGACCGGTTCAGTTCTTTTGTCTAGAATATTGAGTGCCTCTGAAGCTTTTTCAAGGGGCATTTTGTGCGTTATCATCGAATCCGGTTTCAATTCATTGTTGTTGAACCAATCCACTACTGTCTTAAAATCACTCTTTGTGTAGGTACTTGAACCTAAAATCTCTTTTTCTTGTATAACTAATTGATTAATATTTGTTGTTATCTCATTGGCAAAAAGACTAATAACAACTATTGTGGCGCCCCTTTTTGAGAGTGATATCGCATCATCTAGTACCCCCTCATATCCTGATGCAACTATCACAGAATCAAAACCTTCTTTAGCATACTTTCTAGCAGTTGTAACAAGATCTTGTTCAGCTACATCAATTGGAGTATCTACGCCAAAATCCTTTGCAACCTGCAAATTAATTTTAGCAATATCGGTTGCGACAACCTGTTTGGCTCCCAAAATCTTAGCAGAGAATGCAGCACCAATTCCAATAGGCCCAAGACCCAAAACTAGAGTTGAAGATCCCTTAACATTAGCCCTTTTTGCACCATGCAATCCTACGGCTATAGGTTCAGCTAAAACCCCAGAGGAATATGATACTTGCTCATTTAGTGGATAAAGCTTCTCTGAATTAGATACGAAATATTCAGCAAAGGTGCCCATCCATCCTCCAACACCTGGAAGAAGCCTCTTAGGACAGATGTTGTATCTACCTTGATTACAATACGAACAAACGCTGCACGCTGCTTGCGGTTCAATTGCCACTCTGGTTCCTATATCAATATCTATAACTTTTTTTCCAACCTCTACAACATCACCTGCAACTTCATGGCCGAGTATTACTGGTGGTTTTCTAAAAGGGTGAATCCCTTTGTAGGTATGTAAATCTGAACCGCAAATACCAGTCTCAATGACCTTTAATAGAACATCTGTTTCACCAATCTCAGGTTTCTCAACATCAATAATTTCGATATTATAAGGTTTTGTTAGAATTGCAGCTTTCATATACAACAATGCCTTGTCAATTTGTTAATTATATCAAAGTGATAATAGATAAAAAGTTGTAGGAGAATAATTTAGCACGCGCTTCCCATATTGCCAACCTCCATCACCAAGATTTAAATGTGAATTAAATGGAAATAAATTTCTATTTGAATTTGAAATATTGAGCATGCGTTTTCCTCGGTTAGCCGAGAATTTTAAATGATAGTAAATTATCAATAAAAAATTGATTTGGGATCAGAGCATTGTTTGAAAACATCGTTTTAAAAAACAAAGATACTCGTGAGAATAGAATACATCTTGGCATAGGTCACTACGGTATAGGTTTCAAAGACGGAGTAAATACGGTCATAGCAAGAAATGTGCGAGCCCTTCTTAAAATTAATCCCACTATAAAAATTACCCTTTTTGGGAAATTGTCCTCTGATTATAAGGACTTTTTAGCGCCTATTGAGGACAGATTAGAATACATGAATTTTGAGGAGTTTAATGCTAATACATTTTCTAAACCGATTGGGAAACCTATTTCTGAACAGGAAGTTCACGACTATATATGGTCGGGAACAAAACTCGCAGAGATTCTAATTGAAAAGCTGGATGACATGGATATAATTATAGTGGAAAATCTCGGTATAGGAATCCAACCCTATATTACTTACGCATTCTATCTCTATGCACAGTATATTTATAACTCGAAAGAAAAAAAGAAGTTGATA
>JAOZGV010000146.1 GCA_026015225.1 Candidatus Bathyarchaeota archaeon | reverse complement strand
AATATATTTATCATCGATGATAACGACAACGTTACCCCGCATTGACATTGGAACATTAAACCTGCTATGGAGCTCATGAAGGTCTCTTTTAGCTTCTAAATTTTCTCTATAATATCTGATTTTGATGTCAGATATTCCATATTCTTTAAGTTCAGTGCTTAATTCTGAAATATAATTTATACATTTCTTACAGTTCTCGTCTCCATAGATGACAATATTTGCATCCGAAGTTGCTTGTACTAGGAAGAATATCTGTGAAAATATAATAAATAAAAAGAACAGGTATCCAGTCTTAGTTTTATCTACCACCTTCATCTTATGAATAAGTAAACGGTAAAATATTGAAATTAAATTTTGAAAAAGCATTTTATGAACCTCCCCCCACGGGGGGGATTATTACAAATTTGCATCTGTCATGCAACTCGGTATTAATACCGTTTAAGGTGTTAATGTTTCGCCCATCCACTAGAAATTGAAGATTTTCGTTTAATCTTTCCGTTCCAACTTTGTAAATATATTCTTTAAATTTTTCGCCATTAATACGCGATAAATACACAAGTAGATCTTTGACCGTGCTCTTCTCATCCATTTCAAGAATGTCTTCTCTCTTTCCAACAATTTCCCGTATAGTAGCAAAATACTTTACAATAACTTTCACTTTTAAAAAAATCTCCATCTCATTCAAGGTGAGTGTTAAATGCAGTAAGAGTTGTTGTTTTCCGAATATGAGAAATTTTTCTAACTGCAATGATTGCATCATCTATCTCAGAATAGGATCCTTCTAATACACAAACAATATCGAATTCGCCATGAACGAAATCGACATTGGTTATTTTATCCAACTTTTTTATCTTATAGATAACCTCTACTTCACTCCCAGGATCAACCTCTATGAGAAGATAAGCACGTTTCTTGAAAGCTACAAATGCTCCAACCATATTAATTCCTTCTAAAGTCTATATTTTTTTTAGTCTATATTGAAAATATTTAAGAGGGATTATAGAATTTCTTAAAATACTATCCACCGCCGGTAGGATCTAGAAGAGATATCTCATCGCCATCTATAACTTCAGTATTAAAATCGCCCTTTATGCTGCTTATTTCTTTTCTCCTTATCATAATCAGGAAAGGCGCAAATTCTCCAGTACTTGTGTTTTTTAAGTTCTTTTCGAAATTTGGTCCGAACGACTTTAAAGTCATTTCCAATACATCTTTTATTGTAGATTGTTCACCGATTTCTACAGCAACTTCATGTATTCCTGCTACTTGACGAAGATGAGCATAAAGTTTTACTTTGACACTTCCCAATATGCAAAACTCCTATATTCTAATCAACGTGCGTTAGCATCGCTTCGTCCTTTAAAATCTCTAAAGGAATGTCGACCTTTTTCTCAATTGATGATATATGCGATACGCCTTTACTGTCTTTAACAACATGTTTTGAAGTCTTTGATGGAAATTTCTTTTTCCCTAATCCGGCCTTTATAACGCCTTTTTTAGTCAAATATATATCATTTCTCCATGTTTAAACTTCGATACTTGGTGAATTGTAATCAATATAAATTACAGGTATTTTTTTACATCCCAATTTTTTTAAAGCATTGAAGCGATGCTCCCCATCGAGAATTATGTTTGTGTCTTTATCAGCTACTATTGCAAGTTTTAAAATTCTATCCGTCGCGATCTCTTTTATCAATTCCTTTAGATGAAATTGGTCACACTCTTCATGCTCAAGCAACTTATTCAATTCTACAAGTTGAGCCTTCACATGACGAGGCGTATAAAACAGGGCAGTCATAATAGCAATCACGTAAAAAAATTTTAACACCGTTAAATTTATTAACAGTGTTAAGTATATTTAAATCTATCCGTTAAATTATATCGAGGGAAAGATGTTGAAACCTCCATGCATGACTGTAGTTAAATATCTTCTTCCTGCAATCAGAGTATTGGTAATGAAAGACCTTATTGAGAAACATAAGATGCGTAAAATAGATGCGTCATTAAAAATGGAGTTAACTCCTGCGGCAATAACCCAATATTTCAAAGGCAAGAGAGGACATCCATTATTGGAAGAGATAGAAAATTCCGAAGAAACAATGAAGATGATTTCGGAACTTACAGAATTTTTAGCAAATAATAATGCTCCATCAGAAAATATGATGGAGAGACTGTGTGGAATATGTACAACCATCAGGTCCAAAGGTTTAGTTGACAATCTACATCATAAAGATAAAAACCTCTAACATTTTCGAGGTATGAATGTTGGGAAAAGCAACAATAAAATTACATACTCGTTTAAGAAAAACCTTAGGAAAGGATAAGGTAGAGATAAATCTAGAACGAGATAGTGACTTAAAATCTTTGCTTGGATCTCTTTCAAAACAATATCCTAAATTGGAAACCTTACTGAAAGGCGAATTTGGGTATAAGCACCTGATGATCCTAGTCAATAACAATCATATCGGTGCAATCAACGAAGAAGCCTTGAAAAGAAGAATAAATGATGGGGACACATTATCCATACTTGAGCCCACAGCGGCCGGATAATGCTCCAAGATTATATATTTTAATAATTTTAGGGATGCGCATTGCGAAAAGTATACATGGATTATGCAGCAACTACACCTGTAGATGATCGTGTACTTGAAGCAATGAAACCATTCTTCTCAAAAAAATATGGTAATGCGTCATCTATGCACTCATATGGTCAGGATGCAAAAAATGCTCTAGATAATTCCAGGCATATATTAGCAGATTCAATTAATGCGAAAAACAACGAAATAGTTTTTACTGGAAGTGGAAGCGAAGCAGATAATCTTGCAATAAAAGGAGTTGCTTTTGCTAACAGATTTAAAGGCAAACATATAATCACATCCTCGATTGAACATCATGCTGTGCTAGAACCATGTGAGTGGTTAGAAAAGCAAGGATTCGATCTTACTATTCTACCAGTCGATAAATCAGGATTAGTCGATCCTTCGGCAGTAGAGACTGCTATCAGAAAAGATACGATCCTAGTTTCAATTATGCATGCAAACAATGAAATAGGTACGATCGAACCGATTGATGAAATTGGGAGAATATGCAAAGAAAACGATGTTTATTTTCATACGGATGCAGTACAGACCTTTGGAAAAATATCGATTGATATTGAAAAGATGAATGTTGATTTGCTTTCTACATCCGCACATAAATTATATGGTCCAAAAGGAGTTGGCTGCCTATATGTTAGAGATGATGTTAAAATTGAACCATTAATTCACGGTGGTAAACATGAGTTCGGCTTACGTAGTAGTACTGAGAATATTGCTGGAATTGTAGGCTTTGGTAAAGCAGTTGAATTGCGGAAGGGAGAGATGCCAACCGAAATGCGTAATCTAACGAAGCTAAGAACAATTCTAATTAAGGAAGTTATTAAGATTGAAGATGCACACTTAAATGGGCACTCAGAATTACGCCTCCCAAATAATGCAAACTTTTGGTTTAAGTTCATCGAGGGCGAATCATTAATGATGGATCTAAGTCTAAATGGCGTCTCAGCAAGTACGGGTTCTGCATGCTCTTCAAAATCTTTAAAAGCCAGCCATGTCTTGCTTGCAATTGGACTAAAACCTGAAGAAGCTCATGGTTCACTACGATTATCCCTTGGAAAATATAATACTGCTGAAGATGTAGAATATGTTTTGAATGTTTTACCCAAATCCGTTGAAAAACTAAGAAAAATATCACCTTTTAAAAGAGATTGGAATTCTGAAAACAATTTTGAAAAAAATATACGAACATAGTGAGTAGCATGAGAGATGTAACATGTCCATATTCAAAAGAAGTAATGAATCATTTTAGGAATCCCCATAACCTAGGAGAAATGAATGAGGCTGATGGAATAGGTAAAGTGGGCAATCCCTTATGTGGAGATGTTATGCGGATTTATATCAAAGTTAGCGAAAGCGAAAAAGGAGAAGAGATTATCAAAGATATTAAATTCCAGACTTTTGGGTGTGTAGCAGCAATCGCAACTTCTTCGATGGTTACTGAACTTGCAAAAGGTAAAACCATTGATGAAGCAATGAAGATTACCCGCAATAATGTCGCTGATTCCTTAGATGGATTACCACCCATTAAAATGCATTGCAGTAATCTAGCTGCAGATGCATTACATGCTGCCATTAAGGATTATAAATCGAAAAAGTTGCAAAGTGAGGATGTAGTGATTTGATGACTTTAAAACCACCATGCGAATATATAGTACAATATATATTACCAACATTTCGTTTACTAGTTGCCAAGAGATTGATAAAAAAACATAATTTCACTCAAGCCGCAGCTGCCAAAAAGCTGGGAATAACCCAAGCATCAATAAGTCATTATCTCTATTCAAAACGCGGAATTAGAAAAATTAATCAAATCAAGAGAGTGCCTAAAATTAAAAATTACGTAGATAGATATGTCGAAAATTTAGTAAATGACAAAAGTCCTTCCATTAATGATATGCCATTGTTCTGTGAGCTATGTATATCTCTCATTGAAGACGGTATCATTTCGAAAATTTTTAAGACTACCTAAGCGCGCGCTTTCATGCTACCAAATGCGGGGAAAAAGCCTATATTTTGTCTTTTTTGCGTATTCGGAGTATCCATCCAACTCGTTAATGAGTGTTTTATCTTCCAAGTAAGTACGGATTATTATCAAAAGAATATTAATTGCTGCAGGAATTAATCCGATAACGGAGCCTATAATGAATGAAATCGATATAGGGAATAGAATTGTCACAAGATAACCTGGATGTCTTACAATTTTATATGGTCCTTTTGTTATCACTTGATGATCTCTCTCTTTCTGGATTCGAACCGTTGGTTCAAAATGCGGATTTGTTATCACTGCCCAACTACCAAAAAAAGCGGCGATAATGTATAGTATGACCCCTGGAACTGTAAAATGGATACCAAGATTTGACCATTGGAATCTGCCTACATCTAATCCGATTATAGCAAGCTGAATATATACTATGAGAACAGCTGCTGGCATCAAGACTTTATCCCATGATTTAGTATCCTTCCTTATACCACGCGCTCTTTGAATAATGAGTTCTGGATTAATTCTATACATAATTGCCATAATTATAGGATAGTATATGGATATCATACCAATGTAAATCCACGCTCTGGGAATGTCAATACGACCTGCGGAGACAAACAGAATTACAGCCGTTAAAATTATGAATAAAGGAATTCTTAGAATGGTCCTAACTCCGATTTTTCTCAATCCTTTTTTATTCTCTGTCATATTTTTCCACTCTTTCATTTTTACAGCACACGTTCTTTTTCATTCAAAATTTTATTCTCAGTATAAACATTGGAACTTTTTTGGTGTAATCTTGGTATTCCTTTCCGAATTTAACTCTAAGTTGCGATTCTTCTTCCTCCACTAACTTATAATATGATGTGGTTAAGATGGGCCACAAGATAGCTGTAATGAGGGGTGACCAATGGATCAGCCAACCGAAGGTTAACAGGATAAAACCCAAATATTGAGGATGCTTTAACCGGCGATAGATTCCAGCATCAACAAATCGACCTTTAGCACTGTAAATTTTTCTCCATCCTGAAACTATCAGATAAGCGCGCGCGCTTTTCTCTTATTTGTATTCTTGAAAAATTTCTCCAAATGAAGAACAAAAATATTTACAGGCTTCGTCTATACCATTTTTTCCACTATCGGTGAGACTATAGATTACATTTTTTCCTTCCTTTTTTGCTTTAATCAGTCCTTTTATTCTTAATTCTTTTAGTGCAGGATAGATAGTTCCTGGTGTGGGTTTGGTCCCTCTCATCTTAGCTAACTCTTCCGCTATTTCTTGTCCATACATTGACCTTTTGGTCAATAGCCAAAGTATAAGGAATGAAAGCATTCCACGCATGTCACAACAGGTAGGAATGTCAATCTCTGGACAACATGCATTCTTCTTACTCATGCATTATATTGGGTGACCAATATATTTAAATACTTTGAATTCTAAATATTGGGTATCCAATAGAATAAGGTGAATAGATGTTTTGTAAAGTAACTGCGAAAGAAAGGGATGACGCAATCTTTTGGGGGGTAATTGGATTCATTATTTTAATCAGTGCCTTTATTTGGCTTGGAAAAGAGGTTGGATGGTGGCAATTTGAATTCCCTTTCTGGCCAGTAATAGCAATTTGGATAGGAATAGCAATCTTAGTGTCAGCAATCAGAAAGCTCTACCGATAGATAGTTAGATAATAATAGATCCATTAGGAGGTGTTGAAATGGAAGATGATAAGGTAAGAAAAGTTGTTAGAGAAGGGTATGCTACAATAGCTAAACAGGAAAGCTCCAGTTGCGCTCCTGCAAATTCGTGTTGTGAAGGCATTATTGCAGCTCAAGATGTCAGCAAGAAGATAGGGTATACGGATGAAGATCTTCAAACGGTTCCAGAAGGATCAAATTTAGGTCTCGGTTGTGGAAACCCGGTCGCTCTCGCTTCTTTACGTGAAGGTGAAACGGTGATAGATCTTGGTGCTGGCGCGGGTTTTGACTGTTTTCTTGCAGCCCGAAAAGTTGGTGAGAAAGGAAAAGTTATTGGTGTAGACATGACTCCGGAAATGATTGAAAAAGCAAGAAAAAATGCTAAGAAAGGAAATTATACCAATGTGGAATTTCGGCTTGGAGAGATCGAGAATCTACCTGTTGCTGATAATTCGGTTGATGTGATTATCTCAAATTGTGTGATCAATCTCTCTCCTGATAAAGCAAAGGTCTTCACAGAAGCTTTCAGGGTGCTGAAACCTGGAGGAAAACTGATGATCTCAGATGTAGTATTATTAAAGGAACTGCCCGATTTCATAAAGAATAACGTTGATGCATATGTGGGATGTCTCTCTGGCGCGATAAAGAAGGACGAGTATTTACAATTGATAGAAAAAGCAGGTTTTCAGCAAATTAATGTTATCGATGATACTCATTTTCCTGTTGAGTTAATAGTCAACAATTCTACGGGAAAAACAATAATCGAAAAACTAAACATACCGTCCGAGACGATAAAAGAGAGTGCAAGCTCGGTTGTAAGTATAAAAGTTCAAGGAATAAAACAGGATTAAATGGCAGCATAGGGAGGGAAATAAATATGCCTTTTTGTATGAAATGTGGGATGGAGATTCCTGAGGATGCTGAATACTGTCATGAGTGTGGTAAGAAGGTTGATACTATGACTAAAGCTCATAGCCACTCTTCTTGTTGCTGCCATCAGGATCAATAGCATGGAAACGCGCGCGCTAAATTAATGTTAGTCAAAAACGATCGTTGCTTATAGAAAATCTTAAAAAAAATTATTTTAAAAAGTAGAACCAGGTTGAAAAAATTGTCTAAGCGAATGGAAGAAGAATGTTTTAGCCTTCCCCGCGGTGGAGCAATCTTTGCCTTATTTATCGGAATATTAATAATTTTAGCAGGTGTTGGTCAGTTTCTTCCTGAGGAGATGTAGGGGGTAAACTTAGAAAAACTTTGGTGGGCGATTGTAATATTTGGATTCGGTATATTGGTGATTTCGGGAGCTTTATATTAGGTTAACTCGTGGGCGAA
>JAOZGV010000109.1 GCA_026015225.1 Candidatus Bathyarchaeota archaeon | reverse complement strand
CTATTCCTCAAAAACATTCTATTTAATTTCTCCTTAACACTAAATTATAACATTGTTATATATTAACAAACATTGATATAAATATGTTTCTAATGCCCACTAGATTAGTGTGTGCTAAGGATAATTGGTGATAAAATTTTAAACACTCGCTAGAAAATAGAGTCCAAATTCGAGAATCCTATCTCTCAGAGTAATTAAAAAAATTGAGAAGTTTTAGCGCGAGCTTTATTTACTGTACTCTATATTTCCCAAGTAAACTCAAGTAATTTTCTGTTTTTATGGATAAGTATGCGCATCTACACTTTGAGGTTCCTTAAGTCTTTTAATCTTAATTTCAATAGTTTCATGCGTTACTTCTGTTTCCTTTAAAGTCTTCAATATACCTGTGATCGTATTTGCGAGAGTCTCTTGTACGAAATGGTTTAATGGAACTTTGCTATTGTCTATCATAATTTCAGTTTGAAAATTTTTCTTCATATTCATTACCTCCCATTTAGATTTATTAAAAAGCACGCGCTTTGGAAACCTACCTCGATAACTTTTATTTGTCATTCAAGTATTTGGATTTCAGCTTTCCAGTAGTAAATATTGTTAGCGTCTATCTCAACATAGAATTCTCCAGGCTCCTCTTCAAAGTATAAGAACCACGTGCCTGTGGAATCCCAATCATACATATCGATGTATTTTCCAGTTCCGCTATATACATAGATATCGAAATTCAGCGCGCGTGGGCCTTGCCATTCGGTTAGTGATCTAACTGTATATTTTACCCTCCAGTAATTCTCAGTCACCATGAACTTCTCAGTAACAGCATCTCTTGATCCCTTAAAAGAGTGAATTGTTTTCCAATTTCCTAAATTAGAGTCAAAAGGCAATCGGGCATAAGTATTTGTTACTCCATTATTTATCCCAATGCTTATTATTAGAAAGATCAAAACTATATAGAAAATTTTACTTGAATTAGATTTTGACAATTTAAAGGACCAGCGTATACATAATAAATTTATAACGGCGTTTTGTATAAATCTAGCGTTTATTTTTCCAGTTAGTTCAGTTTATCGAGCACACTAAGAAAATAGGGAGAACTTCTTTTAAGAATAAAATTACTTTTATTAATTCAATATGATGCCTGTAATTTCAGCCAAAGGATTAACAAAAAAATTTGACGACTTTCTAGCGGTAGATAATATAGACTTTAATATTAGAAAGAAGGAGTGTTTTGGATTTCTAGGACCGAATGGGGCTGGTAAAACAACAACCATGAGAATAATTCAGTGCGTTTCTCCGAAGACTTCTGGCAGTTTGAAGGTGAATGGGATAGATGCCGAAGAACAACCTCGAGAAGTGAAGGAGCTTCTAGGCGTAGTGCCTCAGGAAAATAACCTGGATCCAGATTTTACCGTCTTTAAAAATTTAATGACATATGCTAGGTACTATGGTATCCCAAAAAGGGAGGGCAAAAGCAGAGCTCAAGAGTTGTTAAAGTTTGTTCAACTCGAAGATAAAAAAAACGTAATTATTGAAAAACTTTCAAGCGGAATGAAAAGAAGGTTAATTTTGGCTAGGGCTTTGATTAACGAACCAGAAATCTTGATCCTAGATGAGCCTACGACAGGTCTAGATCCACAAGCAAGACATTTGATCTGGGAGAAAATAATGAGTTTGAAGCGAGAGGGTGTTACAGTAGTGCTGACTACTCACTATATGGAGGAAGCATCGCAACTATGCGATAGGTTGGTTATTATGGATCTCGGTAAAATAATTGTTAAAGGAGATCCGCAAGGACTTGTGCAAAAATACATAGGATCTGAAATCATAGAGGTCGATAACAAACCTGAAACATTAACTTGTATTCTTGAAAATAAAATGAGTTACGAGGAATTCGGCGATAGGGTACACATATTTACAAAAGAACCTAAAAAATTTGCTTCGAAGCTTATGCAAAGATGCAAACTTGATAAAGTAATAATAAGACAAGCCTCTTTAGAGGATGTTTTTCTTACGCTCACAGGAAAAATTTTGAGGGATTGAATTGCGGGTACAAAATTATTTCAAGATACCTAACATTTCATACAGAGTTTGGAAAGTTTGGCTCAGAAATATGGAAGTATTTATGAAAACAATAAAGGTGAATTTCATCCCACCTTTCTTTGAACCCATATTGTACCTTTTGGGTATTGGGTTTGGATTAGGGCTTTTTGTTAGAGAGATGGAGGGAGTTCCTTACCCTGTATTTATTGCGCCAGCTCTAATCAGTATCTCAATGATGAACTCAGCTTTTTTTGAGTGTACATTCGCTTCATTTGTACGAATGTATTACCAAAAAACCTTCGATGCGATAATCAGTACTCCTTTAAATATGGATGAAGTAATATTCGGTGAGATCCTCTGGGGGTCAACAAAGAGCATCATAAATGCTTCTATCATACTCTTAGTTGTCTCAATCTTTCAACTGGTTAAATTTCCAGAATCACTTCTTATAATCCCTTTTTCATTCTTGGTAGGATTAACTTTCTCAGCGATTGCTATGTGCTTTACAGCTATTGTTCCTAGAATAGAGTTTTTTAACTATCCAACCTTCCTATTCATCACACCGATGTTCCTGTTCAGTGGCACATTCTTTCCCTTACATGTACTTCCCTTACCAATTCAGTCTATTTCATTCACCCTTTTTCCTCTGACACATGCAGTATATATTACAAGGAGCCTTACAATGGGGGCGATAGAATCGCAAGTTATATTAAGTCTTATATGGTTTATATGTGTCGCAGTAATACTGACCATCCTTTCAATAAACTTGATGAAGAGGAGGCTTATAGTCTAGCTAACTTCAGCCAAATATTTTTCAACCATATGATGCGGAAAATACTCTTCTTTTGATCTCCTCAAACCTTTTATGCCCAAGTCCTGTTCTCTGTTGACGTAAACGAATTTTCGTAGACTATTCCTACAGAACCATTGATTTATGAGTTGATAGAGTCCTCGAATATTCGGATTGGCTTTTTCAAAATGTATTACAGCAGTATTTTCGTTTAGAGACTCAGCAATAGTAAATGCTTCAAGTTCTCCATCGATATATATTGCGTTTCCAAAAACTCCTAGTCGATCGTAAACATCCAACAGTTCTTTAATAGCTTTATTCTCTCCCAATAATCCAGGGTTATTTTCACACTCTCTTATATTACACCATTCTGTCTGAAGCTCTCTGCAATCATCAATGATATTGGATTTAATGAGTCTATACGAACACTCATTTTCTTCGAGGCATTGATTTATATTTTGACGTTTTTTTCTGTACTTAGAACCTTCAAGATTAATCAGATTTTCAACCAAGTAAACGTAATCCCAATTATCGCGGTCAGATTTTATTTTAGTACTTTTTTTATCAAGGGCATGCGCATCTTCTTTTGAGATCCCATAAAATCCTCTTAGATTTTTTATTCTTCTTTTCTTGACTTTCTTAAAAATTTCAGTGATATTTAGTTTTCCTACCGGAGGAAGTAGAAATAGGCCTTCATTTTTTTCTCTAAATAAAAGAATCGTGTCATCTAATTGGGAAAGGAAGGCGGGTTTATAATTTCTCCAAATCCATAGATTCGTGAAAGTATATTCCGATATTTGTGGTTGATAGTCAGAAAAAACCTTCTTTAAAAAAGGGCGGTCCTTTATCGAGATCTTTCTCATATTTGGACACTCAGGCAAACCAAAATTTTCATGCATTGAATTTCAAACCAACCATGTCTGAAAATGACAATAATAAATATACGCGCTAAATTTAAGTACCTCTCATTTTAGCGAGACATGAAGACAAAAAATTAGTAACTCTAAAATATTAAATAAAATACAATCAGATTTGTCCAGAATATTTCATCAATTATCTTCTTGCTAATTTGGTGGATCCAGAAAAATGTCTAAGGTAATAAATAATCTGTTAGACGCCATTGACGCGTCGGATGCGAAGAAAGCGATTGAATTATTCCAAAAGAAGGTAAACCTGGGTATTGACTCATGGAAGATTCATGACTCTCTTTTCCCAATAGCACAGCGAGTTCAAAATCCACCTTATATCAATCCTCATCTGCCTAAAATGTATCGCATTTACCGGGAGCTTGTTCGATACTTAGAAAAAGACGAGATCTCGCCATTAGTTAATCTTGAAGTTAACGAGTATGCAAGAAGGACCAAATTGGAAATTTTACCCAAAATAACGTTGCCCATTTCTCAAGTTTCATTTAAAGACGTTGAATCGGCACTAAAGGATCAGGATTGGGAAAAGACTGCTGCTCTATTGTACAAATTGCATACACTAGGTCATACCGAAGAGCTTGCACGGAAACTCCTACTTATTGGAAGTGGATACCTGGATAATTCTTTAGGCCACTCAATCTCTTGTACAGCTTTTATTCTGTTGGAGATAATGGAGCGAAAGGATCAGGATCCCTGGCCAGGTCTTGTAACATTGGCCTATTATTTCTGTAAAGGTCAATTTAACGAGACCCCAAAGCTACAGACGCAGAAGGGATCAGAAACTCAAACTGATCATATGTTAAGATCGGTTAGCGGTAGTGGAATAATAAACTTACATCACACTATCACTAGATATGCTATTGAACGCGTACGTCAGCTCTTTACTCATGAAGAACATTCTCACTTAATAAATTCATGGATCACCTTTATGGATGATAAAAAAGCCGAAACCGTGATTCTAAATAATACGTCAATAAAAACAGTTAAAGAATACACTCGGTTCTATGATATTTTTTCTAGTTTTGAGGTAGAACCAACAGTTACTTGTTTAGCTAGTATGCTCAATACGCAAACAGAACGGGAGCGAATCGGACGATTTCTTGTTAGAGCATTATGCGACCTATACCAAGGAAGCTATGACCCCCATTATCTTACGGGGCTTGGATCCGTTTTATGGGTGGTTGATCAATACTGGCAGGAAAGAGAGATCACGATTTCAGCACTATATCAATACATAGACTATTTCTTTCAACACTTGATCTGAGCCCGCGTGATTTCCTATTCATCATTAGTGAGTAATTTCAATTCAAATTGAGTTTAGCTCAGCTTGAGCGTTCGCACCACGATATAAAAAAGAATAATTAATGATATTGGGAATTTAAAATTGATTTGAACTTTTTAAATAAATTTTTATCTTCAATAATCTGACTAAATAATAAAGAGGGGAGAATTATGGAATTTGAAAAAGAAATTGGGGTAGTTACTAATTTCCATCCTAAAACAGGTATTGCTGGTATCAAATTAAATGATGAAATAAAGATTGGTGATACAGTCGTATTTCAAGATGAAAACACACTCTTTGAGCAAAAAATAGAGTCCATGCAAGTAGTTTATAATGATGTAGAGATGGCAGAGGCAGGTCAATCTGTAAGAATTAAAGTTAAGAACGAAGTAAAAGAGAATGCAAAAGTCTACAAACCCATCAAATAATGGGGCATGTACTTAAAAGAATACATTAAGTATATTCTTAAAATTTCTAAATGATTTTATAAATTATTATTTAACGTACGAGCTTAACTTTTATTTAGCGTACGCGTGAATTAGACCATTGATTTTTTTCATACAAATATCGTCTATCTAAAAATCCTATGATCTCGTCTTCTTGAAAACCTAATTCTTTTAGTAAAAGGATTTCCGCCAATATCTTTAATCGCCATATATAAGGATAAAGTTCTCCTTCAGGTATGGCTTTTCTCTCATCCTCTTTATCCCCATGAATATAAAAATGTCTTGAATCCTTAACCTTCCTTATAAATTCGTATTGATCTTCATGACTTTCTAAATAATCTCCGAAAATCTGTAAGTTGGAATCAATAATATCTCTCAATCTATCCTGCAAACTAGGTTGATTGCTATTGGATAATTCCATTCTCAACCAATCCCTAAATTCACTATAGGTGGACTCTAGAATTTTTTCGACTTGCTGTTTATGTTTTTTTGGATTTATTATATACCGCATTTTTCCTTTTTTTCTTTGATAAGATTCAATTCCTTGAACCAAACTGAGAAATTGGAGGCGCAGATACATTTTAGGCGAATATAAAACTCCAAAATAAAGATCATACAATGTTCTTATAGATTCTATCAGATTATACCAATTCTGAATGTATGATTCAAAATTTGAAGATATACTTTTAAAGGTAAATAGCATTTCATGGGGTATTTTTATTCTAGACACCTGAAGTTGTGGGAGCTTATAAAAAACCTCAATACGCGATGGTTGATTATCAGTCTCTTTAATTCCTTCAATATTTGTAGGATTTATCACCTCACTGATTCCAAGACTGAGAAAATTTCGAATAGTATACATAATTTCTATATAATCTTCAAAATGTTTGTCATTTATTGGCTCAATTACTATATCCCATTTTTGTTGTATTTTGATTTCTTTTTGAGCGAATGACATACTTTGGGTTTGCATCCTAGGATTTAGAAGTATTTTAAATCCATTCTTTATGTTTGCTTCGATAGACTCTGGCATTTTATATTTTATCAAGCAACCTTTATCTTCTGATCGAATATTGATCCCTGAGATATTGATCCATTCGTCTAGGTTAGAAAAATGAATGCGCATTTTTTTGAATTTAGTTTCCTGAATCTCATTAAAGTGTGTGCCAATAAAAATTGTTTGAACAAAAAAGGAAGATCTTAGCGAACCTGGAATATTAACAATCGATTCGGTTTCAAAACATCTATAAAGTGTGATAATCTTCCCTCCCGAAGAAATGTCAAGTATTATTTCTGGATTTGTAAATATATGCCGATTTTTAGATTCCTTAAAAGAACCTATTAATTCTAATTTAGCACCCTCATTTTGAGAAAATTTTAAAGTTCCAGGAATTCTTATCTCAATCTGGTTAGGAAGCCACCATTCACCCTGATATTCAAATTCCTTTAACATCATTATTCCTCAAGTAAAACTTCATACTTTATCCATCATGT
>JAOZGV010000132.1 GCA_026015225.1 Candidatus Bathyarchaeota archaeon | reverse complement strand
AATTTTTATCATTTTGAATGTTTAATACAAGGTGGTTTCTATCAATTTTTTTAAGATACTTTTCAAAAATCGTCGTATTTTACTCTTTTATTGATAATTTCGATTTTGTTGAGATCATTTCATAATAAGTCAGAATATTAATCACTTTTCTTATTTGTATAAGAAAATTTCTTTTTCAAATATTAAAAAGCTAATAAACCATTTTATGTTAATTAGAAGATATTAAAATGGAAGAAGTTAGAGTTACAAAGATCATCATATCTTGTTTTATTAATGCTACTGAAAGAACAGAGAAGGTCACAGAAGCATTAATGAATTTATTCCCGGAAGAGCTAAAAGAGAAGATTAAAATTAAAAAAACAAATCTTGAAGGTCATTACGGCAATCCGATTACTATTTTAGATGCAGAGATTGATGATAAAAAGTTAATTGATCTATTTATAAAACATCTTTCGGGATTACTTGGAGAGAAAGAAAAAAAAGAACTTACTAAAGAGTTTGAAAATCATTTAGATGATAAAAGTAATTTTTACATAAGATTAGACAAGCAAATAGCATATATGAAAAAAATCTGCTTCCAACAACAAGATCCGATTAAGATAAAGATTAAATTAAAAAAATCTAAACGCCTTCCTAAAGAGATTGTCTTTGAATATTATCAAAGAATAGGGTTATTGATATGAGAAGATTTGTTGATTTTTGTATCATTCCATCTTCTTATGAAGATGAGATTTTAGATAGATTGATTAGAATATCTAGATTACTCGATATCTCACTTATTGGAATTTCATTTTGTCAACTAAAACAAAATCAAATCGACAGAATAATTATGAAATTTAACGAAGCTGGAATAGATATTGCTAAAAGATTAGATATTACGCCTAAAACTCGCATTGAACTTTTGAAAGAATTGAGAAAAAACAGAAGAATTTATGAGATAATTTGTGTTAACTGCAATAATACTGAGGTTTCAATCGTTGCTTCTAGAGATCGAAGAGTGGATTTAGTATCGATAGGTCAAAAGATGACTCTTCGAAGTATCAGAAAAGCAATAAATCGAATTTCAAATAAACATTTAGAAATTAGAATGTCCGAAATTTTAACTTCCACAAATTCGAAAATAAACGTATTTAGGAAACTGTATGAGGAGATTTCTATCGCAAAATATAACAAAGTACCTATAATTTTATCAAGTGGCGCAAAGAATTCATTCATGATGCGTTCTCCAAGAGATATGGCAGCTTTAGGAATTTTTCTAGGTTTAGATAAAATCGAGGCATTAAATTCAGTTTCAAAGAATCCTCTCTCAATCATAAAGGAAAATAGAAAAAAACTTTCGAATCGATGGATAGCAGAAGGTGTAGAAATATATAGAGTGCCTAAAAAATGAAAAGAAGAATTTGGAGATATCTACTAGTGATAGTATTGTCTAATGAAAAAATTACTAAAGATAGTTTGAATTCGACCTTATTCCAAAATCTAAGATATCTATATGGAGAACAGATTGTAGTAAAAACATGGCCAAAAGTTATATATTTTAACCCAAAATCCAAAGAAGCTATTATTAGATGTAGCCATAATGCAATAAATGAGGTTAGAGCTTCGCTTGCTTTAATAACAAAGATTAATGATCATACAGCCGCGATTCATGTAATTAGAGTTTCAGGAACAAGTAAGAGTCTAAAGGGATTTTTGGAAAATTAGAGAAGCCCAACATATTTATTTTTTTATTTTTTTTAAAAATTCTTTATATAATTTTTTTTCTGTTTTTTTATCATTCCAATTGCATCTCATGCACACTTTTGCTTCAATTCCTACTGGAGTATCATAGAGGGGACAGAAAATTAATTCTTTTTCAATTATGAGCCCACTACAAGCGAGACTCTTTTCTTTATTTTCAGGTTTCTTTTTTTTTACCATAAAGCACAAGCATCCTAAAATTAGATAAAGAATAACCTCTTTTTTTAAGAGATCTCAACTATTAAAATTTTCAGAGTGCACGCCAATCTTTTATCATATTATTTTAAATATTAAGATATCTTAGCCAATAGTTAAATTTATTTTGAACAAGTAATGCTACATTCTTAAAACAAGCTGATATATACATGTCCTCGAAAAAAAAATCTATGGTTCAACCTGAGATAAATATAGGTACTCTAGGCCATGTCGATAATGGGAAAAGTACTTTAGTCCAAGCTCTGACTGGTATCTGGACAGCAAGACATTCTGAAGAACTACGAAGAGGAATAACAATTAGATTGGGTTATGCTGACGCTTACTTCTATAAATGTTCAAGTTGCGAAGCTCCTCAATGCTATACAAATAAGGAAAAATGTTCAATCTGTGGTTCAAAAACTGATTTCTTGAGAGGGGTTAGTTTTGTTGATTGTCCTGGCCATCATAGCTTAATGCTTACAATGCTTTCAGGAGCAGCATTAATGGATGGGGCTTTATTTGTTATTGCAGCCAATGCAAAATTCCCACAAGCACAGGATAGAGAACATTTATTAGCTGCCGAAATGGTTGGAATAAAGAATATAGTAATAGTACAAAATAAAATTGACATTGTATCTAAGGATAGAGCCCTCGATAATTTCAAAGATATTGAGAAATTTATCGAGGGGAAATCAATTGAAAAATCTCCAGTCATCCCCCTATCAGCACATCATAGCGTCAATTTAGACTTGCTTATCAAAACAATAGAGGAGAAAATGCAGACGCCTAAAAGAAATGCTTTAGCTGATCCAGCAATGCAAGTACTCAGATCTTTCGATGTAAATAAACCCGGAACACATGCTGAAAATTTAACTGGAGGCGTACTTGGAGGCTCAATAATTGAGGGGGAGTTTAAAAAAGATGATGAAATTGAAATCCGACCGGGTATAAGAATCGACAAAAGTGGTAGAATATCATATGAGCCGCTCTATACTACCATAGAAGATCTACATATTGGCACAGGCTTAGTCGATAAAACAGGACCGGGTGGACTTGTAGGAATCGGTACATTATTATGCCCATCAATTACAAAATCTGATGGATTGGTTGGAAGTATTGTTGGAAGAGAAGGAAAATTACCAGATACTTTAAATAAATTAACATTAGATATTCAATTATTTGAGAGAGCCGTAGGAACAAAAGAACAAACTCCAGTGGATAAAATTCGATCTAACGAACCTCTGGTACTGAATGTTGGAACTAGTGTAACATCTGGCATAATAACTTCAGCGAGAGAAGATATAATTGAAATGAATTTAAAGAGACCAATTTGTGCCTTAATAAATAATAAGGTAGCTGTTAGCAGAAGAATGGGGGATAGCTGGCGATTAATAGGATTTGGTACAATAAAGTGAGGCTATGATTTGTCCTCAACAGTTCTTCTTGATTCAAATTTTTTAATACTTCCAGCATCACATAAAATTGATGTTTTCAGAGAAATTGAGAATTTGCTTTGTATGAATGTTATTTTTGTGACAATTCAACCAGTTATTAATGAATTAAAGCGACTCGCTAAAAAACCTACAAAATTAGGAAAGAAAGCTTCACTTGCTTTAAAGTTTGTATCAAAATGTAATATCTTAGAATTAGATTCAAAAAATATTACAAAAAGAAATGCTGATGATTCAATTTTAGATCTTTCTAAGAGTAGAAAAATTATTGTAGCCACAACTGACATATATCTAAAAAAAAGATTAAGAGAGATGAATATACCTGTAATTTATTTAAGGGGGCACTCACAAATTAAATTAGATGGACATTTAGAATAGAACTTAAAAATGGAGTCAATACATAAAATGTTTAAATTATTCACAGTAGAAGATACCGTTAGAATACCACCTGATAAATTTGGAGAATCTATAAATAAAGCTGCAAAAGAACAAATACAAAAGAAATATGAAAATATTGTGGACGAGACTTTGGGGTATGTGCTATTCATTGTTGATGTAGATATTGATCCTGTAGGCAAGATTATTCCGGGGGATGGATCGACATATCATAGAATTGTTTTTAAATTGTTGACTTTCTTTCCTGAAATACATGAGGTTGTAGAGGGCGAGGTTGTTGAAGTTACTGATTTTGGAGCTTTTGTTAGAATTGGACCTGAAGATGCTTTAGTCCATGTTTCGCAAGTTATGGATGATTTTATAAATTACGATGAAAAAAATGCTGTTTTATTAGGCAAGGATTCTAATAAGAAACTCTCTAAAGGAGATTTAGTAAGAGCGCGCGTAATTGCTGTAAGTTTTCCAAGAGGAGGCGTTAGTGGAAAAATTGGTTTAACCATGCGTCAGCCATACCTTGGTAAAATCGATTGGATTAGGGATGAAGTAAAAAAAATTAATCAATAAGAAGGTAAGATTTTGAAAGAAAAGGCTTGTAAAGATTGTCACATGATAAGTTTAGGAAATATCTGTCCAAATTGCAAATCTACAAATCTAAGTAACGATTGGACAGGTTTGATCATATTGCTCGATGTTGAAAATTCTGAAATTGCTAAAAAAATTAATGCCAAATCTTCAGGAAAGTATGCAATACGAGTTAGATAGAAATAGAAATTTTCGAATTTTTTGATTCTAAATTCATAATTTATAATGTTTATAATTTAATAAGGTATTTTATTTTGCAGCGATTCAGACTCACTGAGAAATTACGCAATAAGTTAAAACAACCCTTAGGTAAATTGATAAAAGGCGATGAAGATATTACCTTGGAATCGCTTAAGAAAATTGTTGAAGAATCAAATCCGGAATTAATTATTTCTGTTGGGGATATAGTTTCTAGGAGTATTCTTAAGATTTCAGTACCAGTAAATGTCAGAATAATAGATAATAAAGCGATGAGAAAAGATCTAGAGTTTTTTGATTTTAAAAATAAAAAGACGTTTCATGTATATAATCCAGCTGGCTCAATAGAAATTATAGCTTGGCAAGCCATAAAAGAAGCAATAAAATCTGAGGATGCATTAGTAATTATAGATGGAGAAGAAGATCTTTTAGCGCTTGTTGCAGTAATAGAATCACCGAATAATTCATTGGTAATTTACGGTCAACCAAAAGAAGGTATTGTTATTATTAAAGTAGATGAAATAAAAAAAAGAGAAGCTAAATCAATTATAGATTCGATGATATTAGAGTAAGTATAAACTCAATTTGTTTATGTCTTTGTTACAAACTCAGTATAGCTGCAAGAACCACAAGTCCATCTTTGTTTTGGAGATTTATGAAAAGCCATGATTTTTCCACATCGAGGACACTTTCTATTTTTTAATTTGATTGTCCATTTTTCTTGATCATATTCGTAAACGCTAATTAGTTTTGGATTTTTAGGTTTTTTATTTTCGTTTTCACTCATTTTTTTACACCCAAAGCAATTCAATTCTTCTATTTAGAAGCTGTCTCTTCTTTAGGCGGTTTTTCCTCAGGTGCCTTCTTTTCTTCTGTTGGAGGTTTCTCTTCTTTAGGTGGTTTTTCCTCAGGTGCCTTCTTTTCTTCTGTTGGAGGAGGGAAGTTCCGATCAATAATATGCTTAGGAACTATTTTTTTCCCATATTCTGCATCATCATAAATTTCAGCATAACATATAGATTTGTTAGTTCCTGTCTCTGTTTTACAATTTATGATATACAAATTATTCTCTTTGGATCTCCACTCATCAATCATATTTTTCCTAAGAGTATTTCTATCTGGCGTTCCTAATTTTTCATGAAAAATTTCTACACATATTTCTTTTCTTTTGAAAACCGGATTATATTTATCACTAATTACATTCAACTTCAAGTAATAATCATCTCTTTATTGTTTTCCTTTTGCTTCTTTTTCTTCCCTTAGAATAACGTTAATTTGATAAGTATCTTCGGTAATCATCTTACCTCTGACTACTTTTCTTTTTCTTTCACCTTTTCTTTTTGGATTGAAACCTACGCCTCCAGAAAGGATAATAAATTTTTTACTTCCTCCAAGAATATCTTTTCTCATAGGAATGCCATCTTTATCAGATCCTCCAGTAATTTTGACTTTTCCTTTTAGTCCTAAAGCTGATCCGTCGATAACTTCATCAATTTGTCTTCCAATTAGTGATTTCGATTTCTGATCATCAAGTTCTATTGATGAAGATTTGCCATTTTTTGGATCTGAAACAATCAATTTAAACTTTGGCACCTGAATGTTACTCTCCCTAAAGAAGTCATTCTTTCTAATCTATGCTATATATATCTTATTTTCGACCTCATTTTATATTTGAAATGAAAATTTCTCGTTTATTTCATTTAATAATTCTATCTCATCTGAACTAAGACTGTCTTTAAATTTATTCATTAGAATCCTTTGATGAATTGCTGGGACATCCACATATAGGACATTACCTTCAAATATATTTCTTCCAACGATCGCATTATCGATAGATGCAGATATTTGCATTCCGATTACAGCTTCGGTTAAGTCCTTTTTCTTATCTTGGATTCTTAATATCCTTCCAATTTTTTTTCCATTTTCAAGCATGAGTGTGTAATTGGGTTTAATTCGACCAGATAAAATTTCTATACCTACTATAGCTGGTTTACTTCTCCTAAAGGTACAACCTGGTAAAATTTTAATCTTACCAGGTCTTACAATCGTTCCTAACTCAGCCTCCATACCTGCAATTCTTTCTCTTTCTTTCCACTCAGAATAATTCTCAATTAAACGATAAATTATTTTTTCTTGAAATAATGGGACATTAACTCTTTTTGCTTCTTCTTTGGCATCAGGCAATATTTTTACATTAAATCCAAGAACCGCTCCCAATAAATGATCTTTTAGCATAACTGTCTCAGCTTCTACAATATCCCTTTTTGAAATATCGCCTATATCTGCCAATCTAATAGGAATTTCACTGTTGGATAAGGAATTAATAATTGCTTCTAGAGAACCTAAAGTATCTGCTTTTAGGGTTATTCCTATTCTATCTGTTTTTATT
>JAOZGV010000118.1 GCA_026015225.1 Candidatus Bathyarchaeota archaeon | reverse complement strand
TTATCCCAAGATTTTTAGCAGTCTGGATTAATACATTTGCTTCATTAGTTTTGCTGGGTGTAGGAGTTGAAACTGTGGGTGAAGGAGTCTTTCCTTCTGAAGCTTCACGGTATTGTTTGATTGCATCGCCTATAGACTTTGCAAGTTGTGGCAACTTTTTAGGGCCAAAAATAATCAATACAATAGCTAAAATTAATGCAATTTCCCAAGGTCCAATAAATGGCATTTTAGTTCATCCAAGCATTAAGAGAAGAGCGCCCTTTCTTATAAATTTTAACTCCTATGTTGTTTTGAATATTTTAGCAACATTTTGACCCATTTGCACTCCTAAATAATTAGCAATTGGATTGCATTTAGCGCGTAATAGCATAGCTCTAGGAGGTTTATTCTCATATTCTGTTAATGTTTCGAGATGAGCCATTCCTTTTGCTATAATAAAATCACTTTTATTAAAAACTTTCAAAAATTCTTTAGAGCAATATTCTGGAATAAAACCTAAAGCATCTGAACCAGTTGTTATTAATCTATCTGCAACTTTGCCAATTCTTGCTATTTTGGCATCTTCCAAAGTAGCATCATTACTAACTGGTGAGTCCTTAACTGCAACCGTAATTCTTAGGTCAAGAAATTTTATCTCTTCTATTAATAATTTGTCGAATACGATTTCTCCGGCATTGTCGGTTAAGAATAATATTTCTTTAGATCTGATTATTTGCTCGTAAATTTTTTCGATATCATTTATCGCTAGATTGGTTTTAGCTTTTTGTACTTCATTTATTAAATCATCATAATGAAAATCATACCCTAAAATTCCAAATTCCATGCAATTACCCACAATTGATGCTAACAATGCTCTTTCTAATCTAGAATATGCATCTTCTCCATCTGAAATGAAATGTTCCACTAAAGGTAGAATTTTAAGTGCCATTCTATTACTCTTGATTTTGTCTTCTATGAAAGGATCAGAATTTTTTGTAATAGACCTGATTATTCTATCTCTTTTAGTTCCAATAAATGAAGGAACAGAATCTTCACTCAATTCTTTTGAAATCTGTTTGATCGTCTCTATCATCGCTATCTTTCTTAAATTTGTATCGATAGTTGCTTTTTGAATCTCGATAAATCCTCTATGTATTAAGCATTCAGGGCATTCAAAACCAATCTTCATGTAAAAGCACTATTCTTTACATTAAATTAGATTTGTGAGGCTAAATCAAATAAAACAGATTCTTGTTCCTTGGCTTTTACCACTCCACTTGCTAATAAAACACCATCTGCACCTAATTTGATCGCCGCTTTTATATCATCTCCGTTCGTTATTCCAGCTCCGCATAAGATTGCAACTCTAGGATTGACCTTTCTAACCAAAGAGACTGTGTTCGTGATTATTTCAGGATTGACTTTGGATACGGCACTTCCTTTTCCAATCAATTCAGGTGGTTCTATAGCAACCATGTCTGGATCCAATGTGGCCACAGACATTGAAATATTTGCTGTACTTGCACAAACCACTGTGATCAATTTTAATGATTTTGCCCTAAATATTACCTCTTCTATGTTGGAGATTTTTATCTGTCTTTCAGAATGATTTATTAATGTTCCAATTGCTCCTGCTTCTTTTATCGATTCAGGTAAAATTTTGCCTGTATGGGCCCCTGGCTCTATTGGATCTATGTGCTGCGAAAATATCGGTATTTCAAATTCTTGTGCGATAGATCTTATATCTGCAAATTGAGGTGCCAAAGCGATACATTTTCCTGTCTCATTGCTTACTTTTTTTGCTATTTTTGCAATTTTTAAAGCATCCTCTCCAGTCCCTTCGGCATAAGCTTTGAAATTTATTATGATCAAAGGTTTTTTTACAGATTTATTAATCAATGCAATTTTTCACCTTGCTTGGTTTCTTAAAAGGTAGAATATCGTCTCCATCATTATACTAATTCTTAAATAAAATTCTTTTTAAAATCCTTCTCAATTATAGATCATACATAAAGTTTTATTGTAGAATGTAAAACTTTAACATGGTGTATTATTTTGTCAAGTTCAAATAAAACCACAGTTTCTGTTATTAAGGCAGATATCGGTTCATTGGCAGGTCATCATCGAGTTCATCCAAAACAAATTGAAGCGGCAAATGAATCCCTTGAAAAGGGAAAAATTGATGGCATAATAAATGATTTCTATGTCAGTCATGTAGGTGACGATCTAGAATTAATAATGACTCACTATAAAGGCGAGGATAATTCAGATATACATAAACTAGCATGGGATACATTTATCGAAATAACTGAAAAAGTATCGAAAAAATTAAAACTATATGGTGCGGGTCAGGACCTTCTGACCGATTCATTTTCAGGAAACGTAAAAGGAATGGGACCAGGGGTTGCAGAAATCGAATTCGAGGAAAGAAAGAGCGATCCAATAGTGATATTCATGGCAGATAAAACATCTCCTGGGTGTTGGAACCTACCATTGTATAAGATCTTTGCTGATCCATTCAATACGGCGGGTTTGATAATAGATCCAGGATTGCATGAAGGATTTAAATTCGATGTACTTGATGTCATGGAAGGTAAATCTGTAAGCCTAAAATGTCCTGAAGAATCTTATGACCTCCTTGCTCTAATCGGAGATCCAAATCGCTATATCATTTCAAAAATCGAACGAAACGACGGCATGCCAGCAGCTTCTGCGAGTACAACTAGATTATCTTTAATTGCTGGTAAATATGTTGGAAAAGATGATCCAGTATGCATAGTTCGTGCACAACATGGTCTGCCCGCTGTTGGAGAAGTAATTGAACCTTTTACTTTTCCTCATATAGTCCCTGGTTGGATGAGAGGTTCTCATAATGGTCCGCTTATGCCTGTTAGTGAAGACTTTAGTCAAAACAAATGTACAAGATTTGATGGTCCGCCTAGAGTCGTTGCTTTAGGATTTCAAGTAAGCAATGGGCGTCTCGTGGGACCTTCTGATATGTTTGCAGATCCAGGTTTTGACCACGCTAGAATGAAGGCTAACGAAATAGCAGATTTTCTTAGATTACATGGTCCATTTATTCCACATCGGTTAGGCTCAGAAGAGATGGAATATACAACTTTGCCCTTAGTAATGGATAAGCTTAAAGAACGATTTAAAACGATGGATTAATCAACTAAAACCAATTTCTTTTTTTATAAAAAAAGTTGAAATCGTGGAGTTGAAGAATTTCTCAATTATTCTCTATTTGGCATTACAATTATAGCTGCTATGTCATTTACGTTTGTACCAGTTAGGCCTGTAAAGATCAAATCATTAATTCTATTGAAAAAATTATAAGAGTCGTTATTCCTTATCGAGTCATATGGCGATAGATCTTTTTCTTCTGCTCTTAAAAGACTTTTTCCATCGGCTATTGATCCTGCTGCATCCGTAGGGCCATCGATTCCATCAGTACCTATGGAAGCTATTGCTACGCCCTCTAAACCACAAATTTTTGTTGCTGCACTCAATATTGCTTCTTGGTTACGCCCTCCCCTTCCCTTTCCAACGACAGTTACTGTAGTCTCTCCTCCCATTATGATCGCTTTAGGATTGGAGAAATTATTTCGATTAGAATAATTTTCTAAAGCTAATGCAGAATAAAATAGCCCAGCATGTCTTGACTCGCCTTCTAAAAAAGAGGTTAAAAAATGAGTATCAACCCTCATACTTTTTAATTTCTTTTCAACTTTCAGACAGGCTAATCTATTATTTCCTATTATAAAATTTTGAACTTTTTGGAATATTGACTCGTTTGGTTTTGGAGTATCAGAAATAAATCCTTTCTCTCCATTTTTAAAATATTCTTTTATGGAATTTGAAACATCTTTCCAAATGTCATATTTTTCCAATACAAAGATCGCATCTTTAAATCGGCTAGTGTCGGGGACGGTTGGTCCAGAAGCTATAACATCTAAAGGATCACCTACAACATCTGAAAGAATCAATCCTATAAGTGTGGCTGGATAAGCCTTTTTGGCTAACCATCCCCCTTTGAATTTTGATAGATGCTTCCTAACAGCATTTAATTCATTAATGTTTGCTCCAGCTAGCAATAATTTCTTCGTGATACTCTGCTTTTCATCTAAAGTGACTTCATCAATTGGAAATGGCATCAAAGCCGAACCACCTCCTGATATTAGACATATAATGAGGTCATTTTCATTGGCTTTCTTTACCAAATCCATCATCCTTTCTACACCTGAAACTCCATCCTGACTCGGTATAGGGTGACTTGATCCATGTACTTTTATGACGTCGGTACTGTATTTTCCTTCAGTCCCTTCAGGAACATTTACGATACCATCAGTAATTTTATCATCTAATATCTCCTCTAAAGCCTGAGCCATCGAACCACCTGCTTTCCCCCCTCCAATTACAAAAATATTATTGAATTTATTCAAATTGATGTAAGTGTCCATAATATTCAATTTTTCATCGTTATACTTAATTTGAGATTTAATGAGCCTATTTGGATTGATCTCTTTAAGAGCGAATTCTATACTTTCTAATAACAAAGACCTTGCTTCTCGGTCCGTTGGTGATTCCCCGTTTTGAATTAATTCATCTTTATTCTTTATAATCAGGTTTAATCTCTCCAATCAAGTAAATGATCTAAGATCCAATTTGATTTTATTTAATTAATTATGGCATGTGGTTTAAATTAGATTACCTCACTATATATGAACACTATATTTATATCACAATAATTCTTCAATTATCGAAAAATCAAATCAAGATGGTTAACAGAATGAAAATTAATCCACAAAGATGTGTCGGATGTGCTCTCTGCCTTCCTTACTGTCCGGAGGGAGCAATAACGATGAGCAGAGAAAAAAAAGCAGTGATAAATAGGGATAAATGTATTGAATGTGCAGTGTGCTATAATTCATCAGTATGTCCTGTCGATGCCTTCGAAATTGAGAAACTTGAATATCCGCGATCTGTAAGAGAAGTATTTGCCACTGTCTATAAAACCCACGGTCAGACAAATGTACCTGGCAGGGGTACAGAAGAGATGAAGACTAATGACGTTACAGGAAGATTCAAATTAGGAGAAATCGGCTTCTCAGTAGATATGGGCAGGCCCGGAGTAGGTGTAGATCTCGTTGATGCAGAAAAAGTTACTATGGCACTAGCGAAGTTAGGTGTAGAATTCGAACCTGAAAATCCAATTACATTTTTAATGAAGGATGTAAAGACCGGTGAATTAAAGGAAGAAGTTAAAGGTGAAAGGGTACACTCATGCATTCCTGAATTCAAAACAAAGATCGAGAGGATGTCTGAAATTTTAGATGCCCTAAAAGAAGTTTCGCAAAAAATAAACTCTGTCTTTAGCCTTGGTTGCTGCATAAAATTAAATCCTGATGGTTCCATTCCAGAATTTGTATTACAAACCCTCAAAGAGAAAAATATTTCATATTATCCCGATGCAAAAACGAATATTGGGTTAGGGAGGCCCTTAGCAGAATAGAGGTGATAAAATTATGACTCATACTTTACATAGAGCTGGAACAGTCGAATCTTTAAAAACTGATTATGTGATTCTTGTAATGCCTGCTCAAGGATTCAACAATGAAGGAGCTGCGCCAAAAATGAGAGGGGCTTTGGAGATTATATTAAATCATAATCCTGTTAGTTTTGGCGATATGCGCACGGGGAATTATTTCAGAAAAGGCATGAAACAAATCTTGGAGAACACTCAAGACAACTCCATTTGTCACGGTGTTTTCACCAATCGTAAGGATTTGGAAGAATGTCTCACTGAGCTCAAACAAGCTAATTTAGGAATGTCTGTTGTTGCTACAGGATTGATTGATGATGTTCATGAATCAGCGAAAAAAGTAGGTTTAACACCACATAGCATGAATTTATCATTGGGCGTGTGGGGAAAGAAAGAACTTTTGCCTGAACAAGATGTATTGGATATAACAACGATGTGTGGCCATCATTGTGTTTCGCCCCTTCTAGTGAAAAAGCTGGCTAATGAAGTCAAAAAAGATAAGATCTGCATTGAAGAAGCCGCAAGAACTCTAGCTAAACAATGTGTCTGTGGAGTCGTCAATCCAATTAGAACTGAAAGAATTTTAGAAAAGATTATAGAAAAATAGGCAAAACATGAATTTCTTAGAAAAGCATAAATCTATAGAACCTGAATATAAGGAGATTAAACTAGGAGTTATTAGAAAATGTGTACAATGTTGCTATTATTACCTGATCGCTGTACTGGATGCCGGATGTGTGAACTTGCATGCTCAATGGCACACGAAAAAGTATTTAACCCAAACAAATCAAGGATATCAGTTCATTATGAAGGAATGCCTGAATTATGGATGACAAATGTATGCAGAAGTTGTGGCAAGCCTCCATGTGCTGAAGCTTGTCCAACTGAACCAAAAGCGATATATCGGGATGAGAAAATCGGAGGCGGTATGCTAATCAAAGAGGATATTTGTATCAAATGTGGAAAATGCATTGAAGCATGTCCATTTGCAGCTATCTCGTGGCACCCTGAACAGAAACTTCCCTTAGTATGTGATGTTTGTGGCGGAGATCCTAAATGCGCTAAATTCTGTGCTCCACAGGCTTTGATGGTAGGTGGAAAACAAAAATTAGCTGATGAAAAACGAGCTGACTATAGCAAAGGTCAGACAGATAAAGTAAAGGAGGGCTTCATGAAAAAAGCTGCTTAGGGGATATCTCGATTGGGAAAGGTAAAAGTAAAACTTTTTGCTCATCTTCGACAAGCAGCTGGAACAAATGAAATTGCTATAGAAATCGGTGAAAAATCTTCAATTAAAGATGTATTGGAAATGACAATAAAGACGTTCGGACCAGATTTCGAAAAGAACTTAAAAGACACAAGTACTGGAGAATTTGCGCCTTTCCTGATTATGATAGGGAGAAAAGAGATTAGCAGCGTTAAAGGAGATTTAAGCACAATAGTAATGGATGGAGATGAAATTTCTCTTTTAGATCCTATTGGTGGAGGTATAAAATAAAAAATGTTTGAATATGGTGGATACGCAGGCAAATTTCTTCGATTGAATCTAACCGATAAAAAAGCAACAACTTTACCATTAACTAAAGAAATGGCTAGAATGCTTATTGGTGGAAACGGATTCGCAGTAAAGATACTCTATGATGAGTTAAAAGCTGGAATTGATCCTTTGGGTCCGGAAAACAAAGTTGTATTTGCTAATGGTCCAATTCAAGGCACGATAATTCCGACAGCAGGTAGAAATGTAGTAGCTTCGAAATCACCGGCGACTGGAGGTTTCTTCGATTCTTATGGTGGAGGATGTTTTGGACCAGAATTAAAATATGCAGGGTATGACGGAATAATTGTCGAGGGCCAAGCTAAGGAACCTACATACGTAACTGTTAATGATGATGATATCGAATTTAAGGATGCATCACATTTATGGGGAAAAATGACTTTTGAAACACAAGAAATATTACGAAAGGAAATAGGAGATCCAAAAATTCAAATCACATGCATAGGTCCTGGTGGAGAAAAATTAGTAAAATTTGCTGCTGTCATTTGGGGAGCTAGGGCTGCAGGTAGAGGAGGCGTAGGTGCTGTTTTAGGCTCGAAAAAATTAAAAGCGATATCTGTTAGAGGCTCCCAAGACGTTAACGTCCCTGATATTGATGCTTTTGAAAAATATTTAACAGAACTATATGGAAAGATAATCAGCAATCCTGGAACCGGTCAAGCTCTTCCAAAATTAGGAACTCCAGGGGTAACTACAGTACAAAATCAACTTGGAATCCTTGGGACCAACAATTGGCAGACCGAAGTCTTCGATAAAGCTGAGAAAATAAGTGGCGACGTAATGCGTAAGAATATGGTCGTAAGAGATAGAGGTTGCTTCGCATGTCCAATAAGATGTACAAAGATGTCCTACGTTAGAGATGGGCCTTATGCTGGAACATTTGACGAAGGACCTGAATATGAAACTATATTTGCATTTGGATCGATGTGTGGAATCCCTTCTCTAGAAGCCATTGCTAAAGCAGATCTATTGAGTGATGAATATGGTATTGATACAATTTCAGCAGGCGCTGTTACAGCTTTTGCAATGGAATGTTATAAAGAAGGTATTTTATCCAAAGATGATGTTGATGGAATTGATATGACATTTGGCAACGACTCAGCACTTATTGAGATGATACACAAAATAGGCAAGAGAGAAGGAATAGGTGATCTGATGGCTGAAGGAACAGATAGAGCAGCTATAAAAATAGGAAAAGGAGCTGAGAAATTTTCTTCAGCTATTAAAGGACTAGAAATGGCAGGGCACTCGCCTAGAGGCATGAAAGGATTTGGAATAGGGGTTGCAACGGGCACTAGAGGTGGTTCTCACCAGGACGCTAGACCTACCGGAGAGAGAATTGGTAAATCACCTACCGATAGATTTACTACTGAAGGCAAACCCGCTTATGCAATTGGGACGCAACACACTACGACTATGCAAGACGCAATGTGTGTCTGCAGAATGACAGAAGGCATTTACGGATTATGGGAAATATCAGTTGAACATCTGAACACAATAAATATTGTAACTGGCATGAATTTATCACTAGAAGAATTGGCATTATGCGCAGAAAGGATAGTAAACCTCGAAAGAGCATTCAATTGCAGGGAAGGCATGAACCGAGAATCAGACGTACTTTCAATTCGATTCATGACCGAACCCATACCAGAAGGACCATCAAAAGGTATGTATTATCCGAGCGGAGAGCTAGAAAAGTTGAAAGACGAATATTACGAAATTCGAGGCTGGGACAAAAAAACAGGTGTGCCAACAAAACAAAAATTTGAAGAACTTGGTCTAAATCAAGAGGCTAAGGACTTTTATAAGTAACATAAATAAACCCATTTTTTTCTTTTTATTTGAAATATTTTTAGAATGATTATTCTTGAAATTATCCTTTCGATGTCGGTCAAAAACTTTTAAATTAGTGACCAGATGCTTATCTTATAACCAGGTGTATTATTATGAGTGAAGAAATACGTTATGCAGGTTCCGAAGCTAAATTTGGTAGAATAATCCAAGCACGTCTAAAACCAGGAACAGACCTAATGGGTGGTCTGCATAAAATCTGTGAAGATTATAGAATCAAGAACGGAGTAATCACATGTTGTATCGGAAGTCTAAGAAGGACAGCATTCAAATTCTTAATCCCTAATGAAGCTTTGAAGCTCGGTTCTGCGTATGGTGATCCCTATGAAATGGACGGACCTATTGAATTCTTGGGAGGACAAGGATTAATCTGCGAGTTAGAAGACGGAAATAGAGCAATACACTTACACGGTCTTTTGAACAGAACCTCAGTCGAGAATGGCAAACCGAAACCAGATTTTGTTATTGGCGGTGACTTCGGTGTGGGTACTGATAAAAATCCGATATTAGCTACTATGGATATAATGATAATGGAACTTAAGGGCGTTAATATTACAAGAAAATACGATGATGAAACAGAAATTCCAACTCGTCTAGACTATGAAAAAACAGAAGACTAATTATTTGAAGATCAAGTAATTTAGAAGATTTTCAAATAATAAACTCAAACACATATTCCTTTTTTTATTTTAAATGTCGATTTCTTTGGAAATCTTAATTAAATTGGTCAAATCATTATATGGCATCCTTTTAAAAATTTGGAACAACTCTCTTTATTTTTCTATACTGCTGTTTGTAATCTCCTTCGTTATAAGAACTCCTGCCTTTATTTGGCCATCTATTCCAATCTCTGATGAAACATATTATGTACCTGCTTCTCTATCAATTCTTGAATCCGGGGAGGATCCGAATTATGTTCATCCTCCCTTTGGAAAATATCTATTCGCATTAACCATATCATTTTTTGGAGACAATCCTTTGGGATGGCGTTTCTTTTCTGTATTTCTTGGAAGTTTAGCAGTCCCCATAGTATATATTTTGGGTAGAGAAATTTATGGAAATATAATAGGTATATTCGCTAGTTTTTTTCTTCTAATAGATCCAATGGCTTATAAAATGTCCGAATTGGCTATGCTGGATATTCCCCTTATGTTTTTTATTTTATTGGGTTTTATGATGTTATATTGGAAAAAATATGAGCTTTCTGCAATAGCGTTTGGTCTCTCATGCGCAATAAAATTTGTAGGAGCATTCGCAATAATTGGTGCGATTGTATATCTTGTTATTTCAAAAAAATTCAATCAAATAGCAAAATTGATCATAATACCAATAATGATTGTATTTTTACTATATATTCCAATTATACTGAACAAAGGCTTAAGTGAATGGATAACTGAAATGTTCTTTGTCTTTAATTGGCATGCGACGTTAGAAGCAGAACATCCAGCTGCATCTGGACCTTTTGGTTGGTTATTTGGAATTACACCATTCCCTGTAGCTAATGGTGAAAATCCTGTATTGGTATCTTCTAATCCCTTTCTTTATCCACTTGCAATTCCTTTTTCAATATACATGCTATATGAATATAGAAAAAAAGAATTCGATAAATCTTATATCTTGCCTATTATATGGTGGCTTTCAACATATGTGCCTTTTATGCTCTTACCAAGAAAAACTCAATATATTTTTTATCTTCTTCCATCGATTCCGGCATTATTGATCATCATTAGTTATGGACTTTTTATAATAATTAAACAACTAATATTGACCGATTAAAAATTATTACATACACTAGTAGTGTAAGCGCGCGCTGCTATACATCTTGTCAGATTTTAAAGGTACTCCACAGTTAGTTAGGAGTCCCTCAAGGCTTCAAGGTGGTGATTACGAACTTGGGCTTAGCTTCTATGGTTTTTTTGACACTGCAAAGATTGACCGCTCTAATGAGGGCGTTCCTATAATTGTCCGGGAAATCGGTGGGGAGCTGGATATCTAGTATGAATCTATCGATGGTTTTTGGGTCTATGTTTCTCTCTGTTCTCATGACCATTCTGATGTTTTCATATGGAATTTTTCTTTCCTTACAGAAAAATACAATATAGATTCCTGCACAGGTCCCGATGGAAGCAAGGAACAGGTCAAAAGGAGCAGGAGCTGAGGCTTTCCCGTCTTGATGTTTCGGTTGGTCCGTTTTGATGGTGAAACTTTTGTATTCTGCATCGACCTTAAGGCCACCTTGGAGCGTTATTATCATTTCTCGCTTCATATTCTCGTCTATATATTAGCGTGGTATAGAAATATAGCGCGCGCACTAAAATTAGGCTATAACAATAGGAATTCTTTTATCACACGCTACGCTTATTTCATACTCCTTTCGCATGCACGTGTTTGTTTTAAATTTTATTAAAAAAATAATAAAAAATTTAAACAATATGTGATATGATAATGTTTGAATGTGATAAGTTATGGAATTGGGTCTAATTATTGGTATTTTAGCATTAGTTATTGCGTTAGGTCTTATTGGGTTTTTTATACTTACGTACAATAGATTTTTTACCTTAAAAAATTCGGCTGAAGCAGCTTTGGGACAAGTTAGAGTGGCAATGAAAAAAAGACTCGACATGATCGAACAACTAGTAGAATCAGTAAAAAGCTATGCTAAATTTGAAAGAGAGGTTCTTGAAAAAGTTACAAGTTTAAGGTCAAGAATTTTCAAAACGGGCGCTGAAGGTTTAAGGGAGGTTGATAGAGAATCTCGTGGTATTCTGGGGAACATACTTGCAGTAGCTGAGAGTTATCCAGATTTAAAAACTTCCAATACAGTTACTAATCTGATGGGTTCCGTAAAAGATATTGAAGGTGAGATTGGAAGACAAAGATATACTTACAACAACATAGTCCAACAATACAATATAATGCAGGATACGATTCCATCAAAGTTCGTAGCTCGGTTAATAGCTCTTACTAAAATGGAGTATTTGCAATTTGAAGAAGAAGTAGAAAGACGCCCAAGCATTGAATTCTGAGGGCAAAATCTTGGCCGAACTAAGGCAAATAATTTTATTGACTCTTCTAACACTTGTGATAGGTATTTCAGGTCTGACCCTAATTAATTTCTCTTCTTCTGTGACAGATGATGATGTTGTGATAGATAGATATGATGCCACATTTTACCTAAATGGGACGCTAGTAGAGAATTATTCCTATAATGTCAAAGTGTCAAATAAGTATAGGATGCTCTACAGAGTTTGGGATGCTCCGTTGTCAATGAAAGAACTTGATCAACCATCAATACAATATATATCGCGTTCTAATAGTTCTTTTTCTAATTTAGTTTTTTATTTAAATGATTATCAAGGAATTACATGGATTGAGGACCAAAGAGAACGAGCTTATTTAACCGAATTACAAAATGAAATACACGCTTTAGCTTATAAAAATGAATTAGGATTCTACAAACCAGGTATGTATGATGCTGGAAAATATTATATGAGTTATACTTTTAAAATTCGTCCTCCGATTGAATATGATGACAGTATGTGTCATCTTAATCTGAAACTTGCTGATAAGCACATACCGTATGAAAAAGTCAATATAATTGTTGAAGGTGCAGATAATATAATTGAGATTTACACTCATCCCCCCTCTTTGAGCGTATCGAGGCAAGAGAACAAAATTATTATTCAAGGGAGCATAGAAAAAAACAAGTTATTAGAAATTGAGATGTTACTTAGAAAAGACGTCTTAAATATTCTTGACGGATTTCCAAAGAAATTTGATGATGTGAGCACGCCAACAATTCAGACCAATAATGTTTATTTACTTCAATATTATCTAGCTCAAAGTTTGCTACAAATATCCAGAATTCTAGCAATTTCTTCCCCATTTATCTTTGTCTTAATATATCTACTTTATGGGAAAGAAAAGAAATTTACAATACCAAAGTATTTGAGCTTTGTACCTAACGATAAAATAAAACCTTGGATTGTAAATTTAATCTTTAAAAGCGATGCCATAGACTTTGACGAGAATGGTTTCTATGCAACTCTTCTCGATTTACATAAAAGAAAGAAAATAAATATTAAAACTAAAAATAAAGGTTTAACAATTCAAATATTGAATCAAGAAAAATTAGATAATTACGAACAAAGGGTAATTGATTTTCTTAGGTCTGTTTCTAAAAATGGAATTATTGATACAAATGAAACTAAGAAATTAGCAAAGAAATTATCCTCAAGTTCAACATACGAACCTAGATTATTAAAACTGAAGAACGATCTATCGTATGTTACACGAAGAGCTGACACTCAAATGGCCTCAAATTACACCATAAATGGGAGAATGAAACCTGTTCCACTTCTATTGATATCGATCGTCTTGCTGATGGCCTCTTTCTTACTTTTCTTCGTTTTATCAAATTTCAGCTCGGTCCTTAAACAAGCGGGAATCACTTCAATTTTAATTACTATTCAATCCATAATAGCTATAGCATTCCCTTCTACACTTTTTGGAAAATGGAAAGGCTCGGCATATAGAGAAAAACTTGAATGGGATTCTTTTAAAAAGTTTCTTTCAGATCTAGCACTAATAAAAAAATATACTCCTGAAGACCTTTCTATGTGGGGCGTATGGCTTATTTATGGTACTTCGCTTGGTGTAGGCAAAAAAGTTGCAAAAGTGATGGAAGAGTTGAAAATTCCTCTTGATGAAGTAAAATTTATCCCAATAATGCCGTTGTTTGTGAGACCTATATCAAGTGCAACCCCATTTAGTCAAGCCAAGGGTAGAAGTAGTGCTGGAGGATTTGGCGGTGGTGGATTTGGAGCAGGTGGGGGCTTCGGAGGAGGGGGCGCTGGTGCAAGATA
>JAOZGV010000065.1 GCA_026015225.1 Candidatus Bathyarchaeota archaeon | reverse complement strand
TGACAAAGCGCCGACGTGGGTCCAGATTAGGTACATAAGCGCGATCCTTACTTTATTTCCATAGCCATAAAAAGCGATTAATAAGAAGCTCGGAATCAATGTCAACTCTAAAAAAATATAAAACTCGATTAGATTTGTTGACATTACTGTTCCAATCATCGCAGCTGAGAACATGGTATAAAGCATATAGTAAATTCCCCAAGATGGGTACCGCTCCCCATCTTTCTCCATCTCATCAATTCTATGCCTCATATATGGCAAAGAAAAAATGGCAACTAAAGCGGTCACAAGGGAGATTGAAAATACCAGTGGCGAGTTTAAGGAGTCTAAGAGCATAGAGAAATTGCCGATCAAGGGATGACTGAAGTATGCCGGATCGACTAAACCTTCACCTACTTCAGAGATTAATATGTAGTATGATGATATGAACAATGGCACCGACAGGGAGAGAGAGCTGATTGTTGCCAGAGATCTTGGTTTCAATTTAAGAATTGGAAGGATTATTGAAACCACTAAGGGGATTATCACAGATACTAATAGAATTGGAGAAAAAAGTTCTTTCATTTTATTTCAACCCTTTTGTTCACTTATCTCATATACGTCAACAGTATCTTTTAATCTAAACATTAGGACTGCAAGAGATACGATTACCCCTACCTCTGTTGCCGCTATCCCAATGGCAAGTAAGGCGATTACACCACCAGTAGATGGTGAAGATGATAACGCAGAAAATGTTAGCAGGAATAGGAGAACTGAGTTGAATATAACTTCTGCAGATAAGAGCATCCGTAACATATTTCTCCTATTTAATAACCCATACACTCCTATCGCGAATACGAACGAAGCCAGGATTAAGAAGGCATAGTAGTTAAACATCTTCTTCAACCTCCATCCTAGCTAATGTAATTCCTTCAATTAACGTAGTAACAAGAGCCAACCCTGTTATCACCAAAGGGAACCAATACCTTGTGACGAACAGTAATGAAATTTCCTTATATATAAAATATTGCGATTTAAATGTTGCATTGAGATAGGGTAAGTATATGTAAATTAATATTAAGGCAATTAACGGTACTGTTATTACCGTTAGAATCTTTGTTGAAACCTCAACATCTGGTATTTCTCTGAACATCGTTACAGAGAATAATATGAATATGACAGCGGCGCCAATATAAACAGCAAGGTGAAACACGGCAACAAAGGCGTATCCAAGCAAGGCGAATAATCCTGCATTGGCCATCCCTAATAAGCCGAGACTAAGCGCTGAGTAGACAAGTGACCTTTGTCCAACGACCGATGCTGCGAATACTACTAAAGCTATTCCAAGTATTGAAAATGAGGCGAGGAGGATTAACTCATTCATATTTCAGTCCTCGCTTTTCGTCAAATATCACTTTAACCTTCTTTAGCGGTTTCTTAAATGGTTCTGGGCTCTTTAAAAGCCTATCTGGGTCGAATTTTAATTCTTCATATGTATAGTATGCGGTATCATGGACATCTGAAAATGCCAACGCATCAACCGGACATACGTCCACACAAAATCCACAAAATATACATCTTGCATAATCTATTCCAGGATTTCTCTTATCGTCCTTTGGATACATCTTAATTGCGTTCGCTGGACAAATTCTTGCACATATGCCGCAGTTTATGCATTTATTAATATTGAGTATTATCATTCCTCTATAGATTGGCGGAAGCTCCATTGTAACCTCTGGATATGATATGGTCAACCGCCTATTTTCAATAAGATACTTTAATCCAGTCTTTACCGCCTTTAAATGGCCTTCAACATCCGGATAAGATTTCTTTTTGCCCATCAAATCACGCTCTTTAACATAACGATTAATACTGAGATAATTACCGAGACGATGGAGAGGGTGAACAGGTTATGCCAACCTATCTTTATAGCTTGGTCGATCCTATACCTTGGATAGACGGTTCTCAGAAACACTGAGAAAGCCATCACGATCAACGCTTTGATAAATACCATAAGTCCAGGTAATAGAATGTCAGAAGGAATGCTGTACCCAAACCAAATAGGAGGAAGGGAAGCAGGCCATAATATCGGATTCCATCCTCCTAAAAAGATTAGGGCGAATATAAGGCTCAAGGCGTAAGTTTTAATGTATGCATAACCCATAGAAAGGCCATATAATATACCGGAGTACTCTGTATATGGGCCACATACTACCTCGGTGTCTGCTTCCGCTATTTCATATGGATATTTCGATGTCGCATACAACATAGTTATGAAGAATGCAATGGCTGCTAGAGGATTTAATACTATCCCCCAAAGGGCCGTTTGCCCTTCAATTATTTCGATAAAGCTTAAACTTTTAAATAATATCACCATGGGCAGTATGGATAGGAATAGAGAGATCTCATACGCCATCATTAAGTAGCCCTCTCTCAATCCCCCTATAAATGAAAATTTATTGTTGCTCGCCCAACTCATAGCTAATACGAACATCGGAGGGATTGTTAGTAAGGAGAGGGAGATTAACAGGGAAAGTTCACTGGTTATCGCAGCATAGTTTGGACCAACAGGTATTGTTGATAAGGGTAGCAACGCAGATGTGAAAAGCAGTACTGGTCCAAAGATGAAAATGAATCTGTCTGCTCCCTTTGGAACTAGCACTTCAGCAAACAAATACCTTAACAAATCGGCTATGAGTTGAATGATTCCACCGAATCTTTTACTAACGTATAATGGACCGTATCGAAGCTGGACTTTTCCAGCGATCTTCCTCTCAAGCCACAATATGAAGATTATAACAACTATTACAACTAATAGACCGGGGTAGATTAAGGGCACAAATATATAGGGCTGAAGTAGGAAACGAAATAGAGGAACCAATAGCTCATTTATTAACTGAATAACTAGATCTTCAGCCATCATCTATCCGCCTCCGGAGGGAAATAGTCTAGGCTACCATACACTGCTGGTATGTCAGCTAGTTTATGTCCAATTAACGCATGCTTAAATGCGATAACATTTCTAAATGACGAGGTAATTAATCTGCATCTATATGGTTTTAATAATCCATTGCTTATGAGGTGATAGATCGCTTCGCCTCTACTGGATTCGACTCTTGCCAAACACTCTCCTTCTTTAGTTTTCAGGGCCGTAAAGAGTGTGGGGAATCGGACGATCCCTTTTTTTAATAATTCCTTTTTTTCTCCAGTCAACTTTGTCAGATATATGTTTGTAAGTAATGGACCAGAAGGCATATCATCCAAAACACGCTCGATTATGTTCATACTGTACTGGATTTCATCGAACCTTATCAGAAGCCGTGCCAAACTATCTCCTTCATTTCTCCCAGCAATCTCAAAATCGATCTCGGGGTAAGCTGCGTATGGTTCAGCTTTCCTCACATCATAATAAACGCCAGATGCCCTCAAATTGGGACCAACTAACCCGAGTTTGATCGCATCCTCTTTTTTGATTATCCCTACACCTTCGAGCCTATTTAGTGTGACTGGATTGTAATTGAATAAATCGAAGTAATCCTTTATCTTCTTTCTCATGAACTTAATCGCCTTCTTAGCCTTATCTTGAAAGTCGTGAGGTATGTCTCTCCTGATTCCCCCAGGAATCATGTAGGAGTATGTCAATCTTGCACCAGAGATCATTTGCATTAAATCTATGAATGGTTCTCTGTCGCCGAAGGCCCACATAAAAGCCGTCGATGAACCGAGCATTATACCGTGAATGCCGATTCCATATAGGTGGCTTGCGATTCTATTGATCTCACAAATTAAAGTCCTTAGGTACTGGGCCCTCGGTGGAGCTTCGATATCAAGTAGCTTCTCTAGCGCCAAGATATATCCTAAATTGTAATTTGCAGAATCGAGAATTGCTTGCCTCTCTATCAACGGTATTATTTGAATGTATGTTTTTGTTTCAGCAATCTTTTCGATCGTCCTATGAACCCATCCCATATCGGGTATAAAATCAACTATAATATCGCCGTCAAGTTCTGCTATGAATCTCATATGTCCTGAAGTAGGATGCTGAGGTCCAATGAATACTTCAAGCAACTTTTCTGTACTCATATCTCGATCCCTTCTTCTGGAATTTTAAACTCTTTACGGAGAGGGTATTTACCTTTAAATTCATCTGGTAGAAGCAAGAGCTTGAGCTTTGGATGGCCTTGGAACATCACGCCAAACATTTCAAAAGTCTCCCTCTCTGGATACTCGCAGCTTTGCCAAATTTTAATTAAAGAAGGGGTTTTCGGATTCTCTCTGGGCAGAGTAATTTTCAATTCAACTATTAAATTCGCATAATCTGTTCTAGAATACGATCCGATATAATAGATTACTTCAATTATGCTTTCATTAGGATAGTCTACGCCGGTCACTCCTTTAACGTGGTCGAATTCTAAGTCTTTTAACTTATGGCTGAGATCGATGATCTTCTCTGTATCTACTTCAAGTAGAAGTCTATTATCATCCACCAATGCTACATTCCTACAGAGATCTTTGACCTTACCGATCAGTTCAGTTATCCTTTCCCCATTCACCAATCACAAGCTCCCTTTTGATTTTATCTTGAAGCATAAAGACGGACTGTATTACTCCTTCTGGACGTGGAGGGCAACCTGGTATGAATACGTCCACTGGCAGTATTTCATGGGGTCTAACAATGTTATAACTGTTCCAGAATATTCCTCCATCTAGGGCACACGCTCCCATTGCAATCACGAACTTCGGTTCTGGCATTTGCTCGTAAACGATCCTTGCAGCCTTTCCCATTTTTTTTGTTAAGGTTCCCTCAACTAGTAGTAGATTACATTGCCTCGGTGAAAAGAAGGGTAAGACGCCGAACCTTTCTGCATCAAACCTCGGCCCCGATGTCGCACCGATTTCGCAACCACAACACGATGTCGTGAAGTGAACTGGCCATAAACTATAGGATATTCCCCAATCACGAATTGACTTCACCAAGTCGATGTTGTCAACTAAATATATCATTCCAGTCCTAAGAAGCTCCTCGACCTTACCTAGGAATATTCTTCCTTGCGCAACACCCATATTCTCACTTTCTTAGCTTCATGTAACCCAAATATTAATGGCGGAATGAGAGATAAAATTAGAATCGCAAAGAGAGTGATCGAAAAAGGATAAGAAGATATATCGCTCATAATTATAAAGAAGTAGATCGCAATCGGTTCAATGGTTAAGAAGATTATCAGGTAAGCATAATACTGCATCACGAAAAATCCCCTCGCTTTTCCATGAGGGGGATTTCCCGCTTCGAACCTCTCAAACTTAAAGGGGTATTCTTTTCGAGGTGTGATTAGCCTTGAAATGAAGTATCCTAAGAGGCCTACAAATACTCCAAGTGAAATAGTAACAGCAAGAGTTATTATAGCCCATTCAGCCACGCTAGACCACCATAATTTAGCATAGACTATAATCCAAAGTATAAAAAGTTTAGCCCGTCTTCACGACTCTATTCCATAACTAGTCAGTTCGCGCGTTAAGAAAAATAGAAAGCACACGCTAAAACTTTCTGTTAAGAACGAATTTAACAAATTCTTTAAAAATATTTCTTTTATCCGGTTCAAGGAATGTAACTTCTCTCAAAGCTTTATCAGCAAGCTCTTTTCCTAATTCGGTTGCACTAATAATAGCCTCATCTAATGTCAAGTTTTTCTCATTCATTAGAATAACAACTATATTGGTCCTTTTTAAACCGTAAATTAATGGATTAGATTTCCCAGTTACTGCTTCATTACCAACATAATCGAGCACATCATCCCTAATTTGTAAAACTTTACCGACTAATTCTCCATATTTTTTAAATGCAAGGACATCCTCCTGCCCTGCGTTTGAAATAATAGCACTACATGCACAAACGGTCGAAAACAATACTGAAGACTTTCCTTCAATAATCTTAAAGTAATCATCAAGATTTGGATTATCTATAATGTTTTCCGATACTTCAGCTTCACTCATCCTTCTAATAGCATCACTAATCATTTCTATTATTTGCTTGCCCATATCTGCACAAATTCTATATGCTATCGAAGCCAGTAGATCTGCAGAGATAATAGCAATATTTAATCCAAACTTCTCATGAACCGTCTTAACGCTTCTCCTTATTTTTCCTCTATCGATAATATCGTCGTGAATTAATGAGGCTGTGTGCAACAGTTCAATGGCTGTTGCTAACCTTAACGCTTTCTCTTTTTTATAGAAACCATAAACTCCATTGATAAACATTGCAAGATTCCCCCTCAGCAGTTTACCTCTTCCCAAAAGGAACCTTGCAGCTTCATAGATTTCTCTAGGATGTCCAATCAGCGTTTCTTCTTCGATCTTCCTAGGTAAGTCCTCTGCGATTTCCTTAATCATTAATTTTTCTTCATCTTTGATATTCAATTGGGCTATAATTTTATTCTGCATTTCTACAACATTCAATTTGTAGCGAACTCCATAATTTTATTCTGAATATTGAACTTTCATTAAGATTTAAATAAATTTTTAATGTAACCGAGTTTTTGTTTTGTGTTTGAGATAATGTTCAACACGACTTCGAGTTCTTTTGGGAGCTCACATCTAATCAACCTATTCAACTTTTCTTCACCAATAGTACTCAATGCTAAATCGATAAGTTTGTTATTGATCATTGACAGATCACCTATCTTCCTCAATATAATCGACCTCTTCAAGACATCTCCCAATTCTTCCTTCCAAGTTTTCTCGTACTGGCTTAAAGGGACTTTATCTCTTATATGCAAGTGAGAGATTTCGCCAGCGATTTCACCACAGATAACGCTTGAAGGGACTCCACCTCCAACATGGGCTGCAACTTGACCTGCAGCATCTCCAACTATCAAGACATTCTTAAAAAATGTTCTTGGAATAGGGCCACCAACCGGTACGGCTCCCCCGACAGTTGACAATACTTTTCCCTTACTCAATTTTTTGGATGTCAATGGATTGTCTATAATAAAGGAATTTAAGTAATTTTTTAAATTATTTTTTTCTTTTTTGAATTTTCTCCTTACTCCTAAACCTACATTTGCAACGCTTTCCCCTTTCGGGATAATCCATGCATATCCTCCTGGACTGTAATCTTTATTCCAATACATTTCACATATATTCGATTCTATATTTACTTCATCCATGATATTTTGTATGGTGAGTGCTTCGTTTTCAATGCTTGTTGTCTTTAGGCCCAAAGACTTGGCAATGTTTGAGTTGAAACCATCGGCTGCTATTAATACTTTAAATGAGATAAATTCATAGCTGCCGTTTTTCCTTAAAATCAGATTATTCTTCTCCGTATTTACCCCCAAGGCCATTGTATTTAACCATACTTCAGCCCCATTCTTTCGTGCTCTATTTGCAAGCTCTTTATCAAACTTCTCTCGATCTATTACGTATGAATGAAATCTGAGGTCATATTCGTGTCCTGAGGAACTTACAAACCTTACAAAGTTGCACTCATTCTGCTTGAAGGCCTTCGTTAGCTCGATCAGGCTAGATGTATGCTTCGAGTTTGGGAACATTCTCTTTACTTCGCTCTCATGCAACATATATTCGCCACATTGGATGGGGATCCCTATCTCCTTTCGTTTATCTATCAATAGGGTTTTTAATCCTAATCCTGAGGCTTTTGTTGCTACTGAAGAACCTGCTGGACCGGCCCCAACTATTGCAACGTCGTATGCTTTCATTTTAGCATCTTCTCTACTAGACTCTTGATCAAGGTAAATAATAATTTTGGCTTGATTGTTAGCAGAAGATCTTTCGTAGGGTATAGGTCGCCTTTTGAAATGGTTTCTTTATCAGTTAATTTTTTCAGAACCTCTTTATCCGAATCAATGATCTTTTTCGCCTCTCGAATTGTTTCTATAGTCTTTGATCCTTCTCCTTCCCTTATCACATTATTTTTAACCTTGAGGCTAATCACCTCTTCGGCTACATCATAAGTTGCCCTGACGATCTCGTCCCTACTCATCCAGTTATTCTCATAATTTAATGTGTCTTTCCAGCTCCTAGATAAAGAGGCGGCATTCCTATACTCTTCAAGACTTTTCAAGAGTAGATTATAGCCGTAGGGTTTTGGGTCGGTAAAAACCTTGCTTCCTGGATCTAGTAACGGGGCTAAAGGTGCAATAAAGAAGTCGATGGTTTTATTGGCTTTTTTAGAACTATTTAATAGTTGCTCAATAAATGCTGGAATGCTGGTGACGGATCCATAGCCTTGATTTGGCAGACCAATCATAAAATAGAGGTCAAGTCTATCAACTTTTAGCTCAAGTACATTACGAACGAAATCGAATAATTGCTTGTTACTGTATCTTTTTCCGAAAGCGTACCTAATATCTTCATCTTGGGTTTCTGGAGATAATTGAATGATTACATTATCTGCGGCCTTTCTAATGAGAGATAGCATCTGTTTAGATGGTGGATAGTAGAATTCAAAGAGCAAGGTGTTATCAAGTCTTTCCTCGCGAAGCATTTTTGTTAGGGCCATAACACGCCTCTTACCTAAAAATTGAAGATCACCTAATACAAATATTGGGATTCTCATGTAGTCGCTTAGGGATTTAACTTCCTCAAAAATTTTTTTAGGAGATTTTATTCCCAATCCATCTCTTTTAAAAAAGCAGTTATATGAAAATTTTGATCCACCGCACGTTACGCAGTTGTAGATACAGCCTTTACAGGATAAGACGGCACCTATAGGTTTAGATATAAACTCTGCGAATGGGATACTCAAAAAAAAATTTTTTCGATTCAAACTCTCCTTTATAACAGTTCCATAGTCGATGGAAAACTCGTCTATGCGTTCTGGAACAAATGTAATATCATTACCTCTTATTCTGCCGTCTGACTCTCTCCAAGCGATGTTCGGTATGGATTTCATTGATCTCTTGTTATCAATAATGTTCTCAAGCAACTTTTTCATAGGCATCTCCGTTGTGTCCCCTAACAGAACAAAATCAATAAACTTGTAATTTCTGAGAATTTCTCTCCAGAATATGGTTGAGCTCAACCCACCCAAGACCACCTTCTTATCTGGATGAATTTTTTTAACGATTTTAGCTACCTCGATCGCGCCTTGAACGTGGACGAGCCAGTGTAGATCAATTCCATAAATATCTGCCTCCAATCCCTTTATTATGTCTTCGACGCAAAATTTGGGGTTGATAAGCATATTTGCAGCTAAATTGGCGATTCTAACTTTGAATCCTTTCTTAGCTAAGTATGTTAACGTGCTTAAGAAACCAATTGGATATAAATCGAATACCGGAGAAGAGGGAACGACATCACTTATTGGTCCATAATGAAGCACCTTTTCTCTAAAGTCGAATATGCTAGGCGGGTGAATTAGGGCTAAGTCGTATCGCACTGTTAAGCAACCTTATGGAGCTATCTCTTCAAGAAATTTTGAGAAATTATTAAGTTGGCTAACCCCTCTTATCTCATAAGGCTGGAGGGGTATCCTCATGATCTTATGATTCTTCGAATAGTTCTCCTCAATCGCTCTTAAATGCTTTCTATGGATTGCTGCTCTATTTTCTAAAGGGCCATTTATTTCTTGAATTATTTGGTTAACTATTATACCTTTTACGTCGATATTAAATTCGTTTAACTCACCAATGATCCTCTTAGTTTGGGCCACTCCGAGCCATTCGGAGATCGTTACAATATAAACTAAGAAGTCTTTAGATGATAGTAGGCTGAGGACTTCTGATGCCAAATCTCTCCAGCGTTCCATTATTTCCAAAGGGGTATTCTTTCCCTTCTTTAATTTTTCAATTACTGTTTTTAAGGATAAGTATAGTTTTGTATCTTCGCCTAGATGCTTGTAAAACTGTTCCTCGATCCTGACAAGCCTAAGAGTTCCACCTGCAGGTGCAGCATCCCAAATTATATAGTCATAATCTTTAGTATTGTATAAGTCGAGAATATATGAGAGAATAAATTCATCCGCAATTCCTGGGGCACCCGCAACGTAATCCATTATTGATCTGTCGACAGGAAAGAAGGATGAGATTACCTTATAGACTTCCTCTCCATATTTTTCTTTCCACATCTCTCTTACAACCTCCTCATCTAGCTCGATGGCCGTTAAGCTCAGATCGCCTATCTTTGTGATATCAGCACCAATTTGCATATCCATAATATCAGATAGGGATGGTGTAGGATCACTCGTTATTAGTAGTGTATTAAATCCTTTATTGGCAAGGAAGATCGAGTAGGATGCGGAGCAAGTTGTTTTACCTACGCCTCCTTTACCCCAGAAAGAAATCACTTTTGTATCTTTTTTCATCCTTAATACCCCATCATCGCAAGACAGATTTCACATAATATCTTTTTAGATAATTAATCCTAAAGCAATGAGGATAGGACTTAACAACACTATATATGTATTTTGAGCTAGGCTTGGAATCAACTTAACAGGATTATCATAATTTCTTAAAACATTTTTTGATGTCTTTACTGCCAGGGGCAAAGTTGACAGAGTTATGAGTGTAGTCAATGGAAGGATCGATAGAACTGCTGGAACGATTATTGATGCATATGTCAAAGACATTATCAGAACGTACAGCCTAGATGTCCTCTCTCTCCCTAACGTTATTACACCGTGCCTTCTGCCCGTGCTTAAATCCGCCTCGTAATCTGGAAACTCGTTTAAGATTAATAAATTGCTAACGAGCAATCCAACAGGAATTGAAGCGAATGCAGGTATTATGAATGAACCCATATAATTTTTAGGTAGCTGAGTTATATAGGCTCCAATAACTAGTAATGGACCGAAGGATAATCCCGGAAAAAACTCTGCAAATCTATTTTTAAGTAAAATGGGAGTGTATAAAAAAATTATTGCTGAGGCGATGATTATTAAAGGAAGAAGAATAGGATAAAGAGTGATAAAGTATAACCCAATAATTCCTCCTGATATTAAAGAAACAACTCCTATTTTGAAAGCTTGATTCTGATCAATTAACCCGGAAGGTAATGCGCCACTTCCCCCGCTGAAAGGTGTCTTATGAGTGAGTAGATCTGTCCCTCTCTTATAATCGTAGTATTCGTTCAAAACGTTAACGCTAATATGAGCTAATAAAGAACCGATGAGAGCTAAAATTGCATGTGAGGAATTAAAGTAACCATGGTATATTGCCGAGGCAAATCCGACTGATATGCATGAAAAGGTTAGGATTAAGAAGGGGGCCCTTACAACCAATAGTAAAGCCTTCAGTTTTCCTCTCATTCTTATACCCCTTACTTTCTACTTATTTTTCGCGTTCCATTATCAGCTGAAATATTCGTTTATGTAATTCTTAATAAAATAAAACTTTGCTGCGTGTTGTTAATCTTACTAGAAAAAGCCATCATAAAACTACATCTAAAGTAGAGTTATGACCAACCTTGAAAAGCAATTTAGCGCACGTCTGCAGTTAGGAACGAGGTCTTACTATAAATTGTTGTGTTGCTACTGGCCAAGCCATCCAATCAAAAGATTGGGAGTTTAGAAATTAAGGATGCTTTCAGTTATCTGCGGCGAATATAGAATAGCAAAATTGAGTGCTGCCATTCCAGCCAATATCAGTAGATAGCTTAAGTAATTGGCCCAAGCCGATTTTGTAGTCGTAGATCTATTCAATACCCATATTATTATTGGAACGATTGTGCCTGCTACTACATATGCCCAAAAGAACATTGCCATATCGCCCATCAGCATCACGTCAACTCCCGGCTCTCCGTATGCCAATGCTATATGAGCAAAAGTGAGTATCAACGTTGCGACCAGAAAAGGTATGCTGGCTGTGAGAAGATCGAGGGTCAATTTCTTGTAATTTTTTCCGCTATTAAAAATCTCAACCATGTTGGTAAATAGCTTCGGCATTAATTGGGCCAATATCGGGATGGCGAGTCCAATTGAAGCTAAGGCAGCTGGAAAACTCGATATCGTAAGTATCCATGGTAAAACTGGAGTTGACCAGAAAGGCACGCCTCTAGAGAAAGATAATACCACTCCTCCATTCACTAACACGTAAAACGCTACGATCGATGCAGCTCCTTTCAATACGAACGTGAGCTTTTGAGAGCCTTTGAACAAGCATAGGGCAAAAATCATCACCATCAAGACAGTAAGTATTATTAATGCCCAAGTTCTAGTGGCTAGCTGCGATTCTATATTAGGTTCGAATATTATATGGAGGATATTCCAAGGTGCTCTATATAGGGCTCCAAGATGCAGGATTAATACCAGTATGCCCATTACCGTAGCTACAGGAGCGATGTACGCACCTGCCATAGCCACATATGAGGTCTGATCCTTCTTTATCAAATCCGCAAAGAGGGAGATTATTATCGCTGCAGCACCTAAACCTACAAGAAAGATTTCAAGCGTTAACTGCCAACCCCATACAATATCTGTCATTTTTCAAGCCTCCTTTGTCTTTTTTTGTTCTGAAGTTTTCGGTTTTGGAGACTTCGCAGAAATTTTGGATGTACGCGTATGCATGAAGTATCCTAAGAACGAGATAATACCTGCAATTGCACCAATACCTGCTATAGGTTTAAGCATATTTAGATTGAATGTTGATGGTGGATCAGGGCTAACATTTGGTAAGCCAAATTCCTCGAAGGGCACATCCGAAACACAGATCATAGAAGTGCCTCCTGCTTCTTTTTCACCATAAATGTAAGGCGCATTCGAGTCATGACCTTTTTCCAGCATCAAATCTCTATCTCCAAATTGGAGAGAGTCTGTTGGACATGCAACTACACAAGACGGTTCCATTCCTGCCTCGATTCTATCTACGCACATTGTACACTTTCCTATGAGTTTACTTTTTTCGTCAAGATGAACAACATGCCATGGACAGGCCATCATACAATAATCGCAACCAACACATCTATTGGCATCGTAAACTACGGGGCCGTCTCCATGCTTTATTAAAGCATGAGTCGGACATACGGAGACGCATTGCGGATCGAGGCAATGCATGCATCGAAGCGAGATTGCCCTCCATTTGAGGCCACCAGTTCCCTCGGCCTTTGGATCATAATTTCCCATTTCCTTAAAAGTGACTACGTTCCAACTAATAGATGAAAATTTAGGTGGATTTGTAAATTCAGCCTCTGAGATCTTTGTTTTTTCGGCCGGAAGCTTGTTCCATTCTTTACACGCTACTTGACATGATTTGCATCCAATACACCTTCTGGCGTCAACTAACATAGCTTTTGGTTTTCCAGTAGCGGGAATAACGACTTCTTCTGCTTTACTTATTGCGATTGGCGATGCAATTATAGCTGCTAAACCAGCTCCAGTCTTAAGAAAGTCTCTTCTCTTAATTTTCTCAACCATTTATATTTCACACCTTCCCCTCATTGAAGTAACCTTTCTCTAAAACCTCCATCAACTCTTCAGGTTTCGGTTTTTCAACTTTACATAAGCATGCCTTGGTTTCAGGGATTTTTGAATGAGTGTCAACAGCTCCTATCGTCACAAAGTTTGTAATCGAACCCTTTGCTAAGCCTTTAAAGCCGTGGTGGAATGGCATCGCTATCTCAAAATATTCTTTCCCATTTATATTTAATTTTCCAACCCTTTCAGTAACCCTGGCCTTCACCAAGATCCTACCACGCTTAGATTCAACAGCCACATAGTTGCCTGATTTAATGCCTAGGTTTTCAGCGTGCTCCTTGCAAATTTCAACGAAATTTTCTGGTTGACCTTCATTAAGATATGTAAGATTTCTAGTCCAAGAGTGGAAATGTTCTGTTAATCTGAAGGTCCCGAGGATGACATCATACTCCTCAGGAGTGCCTACCCGACCCCATTTCCAAAGCTTATCATTACCCTCATGGTCAGTCTTACCAACATACAGCCATCCATAGCATGGATAATCAGCGGCGAGTTCTGTATTAGGGCTCTCCATTGGTTCAAAATGTTCTGGTATGCCAATGATGGGGCGACCTTCAGGTCCTTTTAGCCTTTTTCCTCTAAACTTTTCACCTGGAACAGGAGGCTTCGATTCTGCTCCCCATTTCTCATCATAATTGTTGACAAGGGCATCCGCAGAACTCGCGAGGCCTTGAGCCCATATTCTGCCAAGTCCAGATCTGTCTTTCCAGATCCAGAAGGAGGAACCAATAGAATAATAGTTGTATTTACTTTTGGGCGTCCAAACGGTACCGAGTGAATCACTCTCACCCAAGTCTTCTTTATTGTATAAGACCCTTATATTATTCGGCCAACACCAAGTCCAATTCTTGTACATGGTCCATTCTTCATCAAGACCTGATCTTAAGGAGAAAATGCGCCTTTTAGATAGATTTTCACCCATCCCTTTATCTAAAGCTTTAATAGCCCAAACTTTAGCTTCTGGATCGGTAAGATGGCGATTTCGATACTGACCCTTATACAAAAATACCGCATCATCAATCTCAGCATAAACCTGCTCAGCAGCCTTTGCATTCTCCCTATCTGCGTCAGCATACCAATTCCAATTTTTATCTGGGCAAGGTCTTGGACCCCAAAGTTCTTTCCCTTCTATGTTCTCCAGCCATCCTTGTTCCCCAAGAGCCTTACCTGTTTCTGGGTCAACAATACCTTTGTGATCTTCAATATATCTTTCTGATGGAAGTTCTAATGCTCTCCTTTGACGTAGAGTCTTGTACAGGTTGATGAATGCCCATAGATCCGATTTTGCATCTCCAGGGGGGTCGCTTACTTTCCAGCGCCACTGAATCCATCTACCCGAATTCGAAACGCTTCCATCTCGTTCGTAAACTGTAGCCATAGGCAGAACTATATCCGCCAGTTGACTGGTTTCAGTTTCTCGCCAGATATCACCTACTATAAGCTTTCCCGGACCGTTACGTAGTTCCTCGTAAGTCTCTGATGCGCTACCATCAGTTACAACAGAGTTCTCGCCCATGATAAACTCAACTTTCGTCTTCCCATGTCCAAAAGCTCTTTGCATATCTATAGTGAAATGCCCTACGTTAAAGGGAAGGTCAGAAATGATTGCTCCTTTGTATGGATCACCAAGGGGAAAAGTTCCTACAAAGATTCCCCACACTCTTTGGTAAAGAGCCCATAGGGCGTAAGTTCTACGAGTTAAAGTATTCATATACCATGGATTTGCAAGCTGGCTATCCTTTTTGACAAGACTCCCCGCTTTAATCGTACTATCCTCTCCGAGTGTGCAGTCAGCCACCAGAACAAGATCGCTTGTTAGTTCATTTCCAGCAATTGTTTCAAGTCCGCCTCCGCTGCTCCCTATCGAAATGAAACTGCCAGCGTTAAGTATGCTGTCCTTCTTGAGAAGACTTTCTCTCTCTAGTTTATAATCCTTAGGTACCGATGTATCTCTTATAATTTTACATTTTTCGGCCACATCGGACGGCATGTTCAGGTTCTTCCAGAATTGTTCCTCCCTTATCTCAGTTTCAGATGTGGGAACAGGAACGTAACCCGGTAGATTATGGCATAGGACAAGCATGTCCGTTGCACCCTGAACATTATTTTGTCCTCTGATCGCATTTACTCCACCGCCACGCTTGCCCATATTTCCAAGAGTAAGCTGCATGATAGTCAGCGCTCTTAAAAGCTGGACTCCACATGTATGCTGAGTAAGGCCCATTGCATAAGTAACCGTTCCTGCTCTTGGGGGCGACAGATCTCTACCTTCAGCACTCAACTTGGCGAAGGTTTCAGCAACTTCCAAAAACTTCTCAACGGAAAGACCAGTTATTCTCGATACTTCTTCAGGTGTGTAGTTGCTTAATACATCATGGTAAAGGACATTAAAAACAGTCTTCTTTCCAGCCTTAGAAGACCAGTCGAGTTCACGATCATCCGGCTGGACCTCACACCATGGCTGGAGTGCTTCCACACCTGCCTTTTTAACAGCTGGAACCATTAAACCACGCCAAAGGTTCTGGTTTCCTACAAAGTCCACTGGAGATTCGGATTCAACCATCACAAAGCTATAGGGATATTTCGTGGTATCAAGGACAAATGGGGAGTTTGTATTCGCGTTTAGAAACGCCTTATCCTCAAGACTTTTATCAATAGCATATTTTGTAATACCCAGAAAAACGGCTGGGTCCGTTCCAACTCTAACTCTACCATATATATCGGCTTGAGTTGCACTTCTGGAAAATCTTGGATCGAGAACAATAACCTTTGCACCCCTACTTTTCGCTTTTCCTAGCCAGCGATATGCTACTGGGTGCGCTGAAGCGGGGTTTCCCCCTTGATGAATAATCACATTCGCCCATTGCATATCATTGAAGTGGTTCGTCATAGCTCCGAAACCGAAAGTGTTACCAAGTGCCACAACCGTTGAAGAGTGGCATCTTCTAGCACAGTGATCAATGTTATTTGAGCCCATGATCGTCCATAGTTTACGATTCAAGTAGGCCTCTTCATTGTTGTAGACTGCTGAGCCCAAGCAACTAATTGGAAAGTCATGTCCATCGAAGTAGTATTTTTCTTCATCCCAAGAGGTTTTTTTTTGCATGATGCCGTTTTTACGAAGCCTTTCTACCTCCTCTTCCACAGCACCACGCGTCCAATCACCGATAACATTAAACGCTTCATCCCACGTGATAGTTCTCCAGCCAGGATCTTCCTCAATTCCTTTTTTCGGATTTGTTCGCATCATTGGGTAAGCTAGCCTTAATGGATTGTTGATCAATTGTTCAGAAGCCCGTCCTTTTGGACATAGCGTGCCTTGGTTTATGGGATGGTAAGGGTCGCCCTCTGTGTCGAATACTTTCCCACCGCCCACGGTTGTAATAATTCCACAGCCAACTGCACAAAAAGTGCAAATGGTCGGTATCTTTTGCCCATGAATAACATTAGAAATTTCGGAGGCAGTCACCTCAGATGTTTTTGTAAAGGGAACTAATGTAGCTAACAGCGATAAACCAGATACTTTAAGGAAATCCCTTCTCGAAGAGGTTATTGTATCCATTCATAATCATTCTCCATACATAAACATTCTTCAATAGAATGAAAGATTATTATAAAAATATTTCCGATTTATAGCGCATATTAGCGCGCTGCGCGCTAAATTTAGGGTCAATTTTTTCCCTTAACCAAGTCCTAAACTCCATCCGGCAGCGCGCACGCTCAATCAAGGTAATTTTATCAGATCTAGAATCTTTTTTTACTACACGAATTAGGATCGTTTGAACAAATAAATCTTGAAAGTAAACACTATAAGTTTATTAATGCATGCGCAAATCTCAAGGAAAAGAAGAATAAAATCATATCCTTCATAAACTCATAACTTTGTATAGGAGATTCAAGACGTGAAACGGTTGGAATCGATCCTTACTGAAATAGAAGAATTTAAAAAGAGACGCCCGACCTTTGAAAAAGAAATAAAAATATATAAGATGATGCTACAGGCTCAGAAACCTATTCTAGAAAAACCTAAAGCGGGAACGTATATAGATAGAATGCCAGTAAAGTTTCTGGACAAACTTCAAAACCTTAGTCTAAAAGATGGAAAACCGTTATCCTCTCTCCTTGAACCCACAATATATGATTTCAAAACCCTCAATAAAACTTTCTTGGCGACTTTGGAGGGATTTGAAAAGCTCAATATCGAAAAATCCAAAAAATATTTGAAGCTTATTGATAACATGTCCAAACCAATCCCCGAATTTATTGAAAAAAGATTAAAAAACGACCACAAATTTTTCCTCTCTCTTGAGAAAAAATTCGATCTGCGCAACTCATTTTTAGAGATGATTGTAGATACTCTAATCCAGCCATCGATGAAAATGTTTGCCTCTAAAGTTAAAAAAGAAGAATTTCTTGACTTATGGAATAAAACTATATGTCCAATCTGCGGTAGGATCCCTTTCATCGTAGTAAAGGATGAGGAAGAAGTCTGGCGGTTTCAGTGTGCATTCTGTAATGCGGAATACGCAATGAATATTTTTAGATGCCCAAACTGTGAAAATGAAGATTTCAAGAGGAAAGGATTTTTCTTTGTAGAAGGAAGGGAGGCATTTGAGGTTTCATACTGCCAAGATTGTAGTTCTTATTTTAAAGTAATTAATAAGCATAAATTGAGAGAAGGTATACCTATTGGACTTGAAGACCTCCACACTAGTTTTTTAGACGAATTAGCTCAGAAAAAGAATCTCAAACGTTTAGATACTTTAAGGCTAAGAACGAGAATAAAAAATCAGCAAATAAAACGTTAGGCTATTCCAATCTTTTAAGTTGGGTAGTGCTAAGTATATATATTAAAAATATGATTTTTAGCTCCTATAGCAAGTAAGTGATGAATTTCTCGAAAAGATACTGGAAGGATAAAAGATGAGAAATAGTAAAAAGGCGCCTCATAGGCTTAGAATCGAAGGAATTTGATAGAAGAGAAGGGGGGCCTACATAACTAGCCTTCAAAGGAAAATTCACTATGGTGTTGATTGTTGCCATAACTATATGTTGTGGATGGCGAATTTTAAATCCAAACATCATTTTAATAAAAAACAAATTTAAGCTATATTTACTTGACATTGCTATTGAGCTTGGTGCCAATAGTCACGATTCTTGACTATTATGGAGGAAAAATGGTCTATCCCTGAGGTTTAAAAAATAGAAAATCGTTCGATCGAATCGATTATAAGCTCGACTAAGTGCACTTACAAGTTTCGCATTATTTCAAATCATTATGTATCCCATAGCTATCCATCCATACTAAAAAGTACACGCACTAATAGTTAATCTGAAATTTTTGCATGTTATTAGTCATCGTAGATCCAAATGCATTAATGGAAAAAACCGTGCCTAAAGTAGGAATTTAGTGCGCGCTTGCTAGCAAAGGAAAGAAGATTCCTAATTTAGTTGAGGATATTATTCAGATTAAAATAAGAATTTTTTCCTTATATCTTTAATATTAAATCTTCGGCCGTCTTGAAGTCCTCTTGGCTATTTATATTAAAAAATGTAACTAATTCTGGATCCAATTTCTTAATTTTATCAATGTCTACATAAACTATGTCATCTAATTGCTTAATCATATCCATAATGAATAGTTTTTCTCGCCCTAACGCGGTTTCTGCCGCCAAGATGGTTGACGAAACTCTATAGACGGCATGTAAAGGTTCGAGATACCCATTCGGCCACTGAGGAATGACTGCATCGGCTCCTTTAGCCATATTCAATAAATATTTCAATACCTCTCTTTTAATAAATGGAGAATCGCATGGTAGAACTAATGCGTATTCAGCACACATGTGCCGCATCCCAGTTAACATACCAGCTAAAGGACCCATACCTTCCACGTAATCTTTTAGCAAGGCAACTGTAGATGGAAGTATAGTATAATACTTTTTCAATTCTCCATTCTTACCGATGACTACCTTGATCTCATTAGTTAACCCCAAGACTTTTTCTATCACATGTAACAACAGGGGCTTATCTCCCAAGCTCATAAGTGCCTTATTTTCTTTCATTCTTTTGCTCTTTCCACCTACTAGAACAATGGCTCCCCACATACTAATTGACCTACCGAACTAATTTGCAGAATCATGTTATTTGAATGTTATTAAGTGCCGCTAACCAAAACTAAAATTTGATATATATAAAAAATTTCTATTCGTTATCAAGATGTTTAGTCAAGAATAACTCCCTCTGGAAAAGTATAGATGTTCATTCTTTTACCTCTTGTGAAACATAATAAAGCCACACCTGTCCTTTTTGCAATGACTATTCCTGAGCTTATTGGACAAGAAAGCGAGACTGTGATGAGTATACCAATTCTTGCCGCTTTTATTACCATGTCTGCTAGCGCGCGCGCTATTGGCTCTAGATGCTACTGCAAACATCATGGTAGGTCAGGTCATCTTTGTACTATTCCTTTGATGAAAGAGCTACTTGGTACCCTAAAAGGATTGGTGAGAGCATCGACTTATATATACAACACAGAGGATGAATTAAGGGGTTTTTACCTCAACTGCTGCCGAAATTGCCAAATCATTCATGCAATACACTTCAGCGCGCGCGCTCGAAGTATAATATTGGATGCTATAACTCGGATAATCAAAACATTAAAACTAAAAGCATTTATTGATTATTTTCTAATCAATGTGAGCTTGAAGGCTCCGTTCTGGTTTCATCGATCACACTTCTCCAATACCAGCTCTCTTCATCGCCATTAGATTAAATGATTAGAGTAGCTTATAGCTATTTAGAAAATAGTATACAATTACTAAGTTAATGCAGGATATGATCAGTAAAAAAACTATTTTGATAAACTTTTGATAAATTAATATATTTTTTTGTTTTAAGATCATAAATAAATTTGATTTAAAGTAAAAAGATATGTTTCATCATTTTAAGGAGTATTGAATTTGAGAATTAAACTTGCTGTTATTGCAGATGATTTAACGGGTGCAAACGATACTGGCGTACAGTATGCCAAGAAGGGGCTAGAAACCGTAGTTTTAACAGATCTTGAAAGTATAGAACAAATAAAAGAAAAAGTTGATGTAATCGTAATCGATACTGAAAGCAGAGCGGAAAGCGCTGAAACTGCTTATTCAAAAGTTAGAAAAACCGCTGAGGTTATTCGGAAAATCGGAGTAAAGATAATCTATAAAAAAATAGATTCTACATTGAGGGGGAATATTGGCGCTGAATACGATGCTATCATGGATGTCCTAAAGATAGATATCGGGATTCTCGTACCAGCATTTCCTGCAAATGGTAGAATTACAGTAGGAGGTTATCAATTACTGAATCAGGTTCCTTTGGGCCTAACCGAAATATCAAAAGATCCTCTTACTCCCGTTAAAGAGTCGCATGTACCTACATTACTGAGTGGACAAACAAAGAGGGAAATATTTCATATTACACTTTCAAATATTTTTGATCCAGACAATTTAGTAGATGCACTCAACAGGGTGAAAAATGAAAAGAAAGGAATAATAATTCTAGATGCCGTCACTCAGAGAGATTTGAAAACAATTGCGAAAGCTTTGCTAAAAACAAATCTTGAAAAACTTACAGGCGGTCCAGCTGGACTAGCTGAAGAGATGCCTGAAGCCCTAGGACTTGTTAAAGGAAAATCGGCTATCCTTATTTCGGGCAGCGTTAGTGAAATAACATTAAGGCAAGTAAAAAAAGCTGAAAAGGAATCTGGAGTTCAAGTTATAAAATTGAATGTTCAAAAGATTTTGAAAAGTTCGAAACTTAAGAAAGAAGAGATCGATAGGGTACTTAAAGAAGTAAGAGACAACTTGGCAGAAGGAAATGATTCCATAATTACTTCTGCAATTTCAAAGAGTTCTGTGGAAAAAGATATTGAATTCGGTAGGAAAAATGGATTGTCTAACATTGAAACCAGTAAGGAGATAGCCTCGACTCTTGGTCAGATAACTAGTAAAGTAGCAATGGAGAATATATCAGGTATTGTTATCACTGGGGGATCTATCGCAATCAACGCATTAAAAGTCATGAAAGCTCTTGGATTTAGAGTACTAGATGAAGTTTTACCCGGCATTCCAATAAGCCAAATTATGGGAGGAGAATTTGCTGGTCTAAGAGTTGTTACAAAAGCTGGGGCTTTCGGCGACGAGGATGCACTAGCAATTTGTATGAAGCAATTAAAAAGGAGGATATAGATTTGGAATATAATTCTAAACCAATTATTGCAATAACGATGGGAGACGCAGCGGGTATTGGTGCGGAAATTATCGATAAGGCACTCTTCAAAAAAGAGATTTATGATATTTGTAAACCACTCGTAATAGGAGATTTGAGCGTATTAGTTGACGCGCTTAAAGTTGCAAAAGTTGATTTGAAGTTTAATATAATAAAAAGCATTTCTAAGGCTAAATTTAAGTTTGGAACAGTTGACGTTATGGATCTAAAAAATATCGAACTAAACAAATTAATAATGGGGCGCCCTCAGGCTATGGCTGGAAAAGCCTCAGTAGAGTATATTAGTAAGGCCGTTGAGCTTGCGCTGAATAAAAGAGTCCATGCTATAGCGACTGCACCTTTGAATAAAGAAGCTATGAATATGGCTGGAATCAATTATGCGGGTCATACTGAAATTTTAGCAGATCTGACAGATACCAAAGATTACGCTATGATGCTTACAGCAGGCAATTTCAGAGTAGTACATGTTTCAACCCACGTTTCCATGAGAGAAGCTTGCTCTTTAGTGAGAAAGAATAGAATATTAACAATGATTAAATTAGCTTATGAAGCTTTGCAAAACATAGGAATCAAAGAGCCAAAAATCGCTGTATCTGGATTTAATGCGCATTCAGGAGAAGGGGGTCTTTTTGGAAGAGAGGAAATTGAAGAGATTATTCCTGCGATAGAGGAAGCAAAGAAACTTGGATACAATATTGTCGGACTCTACCCCCCAGATACGGTCTTCCTAAGAGCCTTCAAAGGAGAATTTGACGTGGTAATAGCCATGTACCACGATCAGGGCCATATTCCAATAAAGATGGCTGGATTTGAATTCGGCATAAATGTGACAATAGGTTTGCCGATCATAAGAACTTCTGTCGATCATGGAACTGCATATAGACGGGCAGGTTTAAGATTGGGAACAGGTGATCCTACAAGCCTTATCGAGGCAATAAAATTGGCTACACAAATGGCTAAAGGTAAATTTGGAATTTAAAATGAGAAAATACTTTCCAATTTTTTTCTTTTTTTAGAAATCTCTAAATAATATATCGATAAGATTTATCTTCAGAATTATTTCAGAAGGTAAGGTTAATGAAAGCTGTTATAAAGAGAAAACCGGAACCAGGTATCGAGATTGCGGATATTGAGAAGCCAAAAGCGGGTCCAAGAGATATCTTGGTTAAAGTTAAAGCCACAGCATACTGTGGTTCTGATATCCATCTATATAAATGGGATGGCCAAGCACTTAAATGGAATGCGCCTCTTCCTAAGATTCTTGGGCATGAGTTTTGTGGTGATGTTATAGAAATAGGAGATAGTGTAAGAACTATCAAAGTTGGAGATATCATAGCTTGCGAGACTCATATTCCATGTGAGAAATGCTACTATTGCAAAACTGGAAGGATGCATATTTGTGAAAGTATGAGGATATTTGGATGTCACACCGCTGAGGGTTCTTTTGCTGAATACACTGTAATTCCTGAAACTATAGCCTATAAATTACCCGAAGGGACCTCGTATGAAGAGGGAGCTCTATACGAACCTTGTGGAGTTGCTATGCATGCGGTACAAAGAGCACATCCTGAACCAGGCGATACATCAGTAGTTCTAGGATGTGGACCCATAGGAATATATGCACAGCAAATTATGAATTCGCTTGGCTCAAAAGTTGTTGCGACTGATGTAAAAGATTACAGATTGGATTTTGCGAAAAAAATTGGGGCTGCAAGGGAAGTCATAAATGCATCCGATGGTGATGTAATTTCAAAAGTGAAATCGATACTAGGAAACCGTGGAGCAGATATAGTATTCGAGGCAGCAGGCACAATAGAAACTATAAAACAATCACTAGAAATTGTCGCAAATTGCGGAAAAGTTGTTCTTTTTGGCGCATGCCCAGACAATCCAACTTTGGACACCTCTTCATTCATCGTTTATAAAGAGATAGACGTTCTAGGAATGACTGGTAGATACATGTTCAGTACTTGGGACAGAGTCCAGAGACTAGTGTCTGATAAAAAAGTCAATCTTTCTTCAGTAATTTCACATAAGCTGCCCTTGGAAAAAGCAGAAGAAGGTTTCCAAATGATAATGAAGGGTGAAGCATCAAAGATAATATTATTGCCTTAGAAATTAATGTAGTTCGTAAATACAATCATACTTAAAGGAGTTACATAACCAAACTTTCTTTCTTTTTAGAATTCAAAATATTTTAAGTGTTTAGATAAAATTTAACAATAATTTTCTATTTTACTATAAAATAATTGGTGAAAAATTTGAATGTTGATACAAAAGCTGAAAAAGAAGCAGTTCAGACTATTGCGAATATTATGACTGCAAGTATTAGAACCGCTCCAAAAGGACGCGGGCGTGATAGAATATCCTTCAAAGTATTGATTGATGAGGAAATTGAGAAAGTAGCTCAAGTTATGGAAAAGAAGGCAGAAAAGAAGGAAAAATTAGGCGACATATTTAAACGCGATGCAAACAACATAAGGAATGCTCACTCAGTTATTATAGTCGGTGTCAAAGGAACTTTACCAAAATCTATAGATTGTGGCGCATGTGGTTTTAAGGATTGTAATGAATTCTCTGCAGCAAAAAAGACAAAAGGAGAGGACTTTATCGGTCCAATATGCATATTTGAAGCTCTAGATTTAGGAATTGCATTAGGTTCAGCAGTAAAACTGGCGAGTGAATTTGGTGTTGACAACAGAATAATGTACACTATAGGGTCAGCTGCTAAAGAAATTGAAATGATTGATGCAGATGTTATCTTAGGGATTCCTTTAAGCGCAACAAGCAAAAACATATTCTTCGATAGAAAATAGATTAAAGGATACGCAATTCAAATTTTAAATCTTTAATATTTTGTTTGTGATTCGTTATCAATCTATACCAAGCTTAATTACTTTTTATGATAAAAAATCACTATCAAATTATGTTAAGAAATTTGATGTAATTAATGCGATATTATCTCCTTTAATTGGAGCTTGAATAAATTGAGTGTAGATTTGGAGAAGATTTGGAGGGAACGCACAGTCAAGACCAATTTAGATCTTATAATCCTATGGTTATTGAAATCCAAACCTAGATGGGGTTATGAGATAAACATGGCGATAAAAGATCGTTTCGAAGTATATCTCAGCGCAGGCACTCTTTATCCATTGCTTCACTCAATGGAAGATAAAAGATACCTTGAGGGTATTTGGGAATCAGAAAAAGGAAGAGGTAGAAGAATATATAGAATTACGCCTGAAGGTGCGGAATATCTCGCAATGGGTGAGAAAATATCTAATGAGATAATGAAAAAATTACTGCGCACTGATTGAAATCATTGAAAGATTGGTGATGTTGAATGGGTAAAGCAATTGGATATTTGAGAAAGCATGAGTTTGCTAAACTCCTAATTGTAGCAATCCTATTGATTTCTGCTTCATTAGCCACTTGGAATGGTTTAAAAATTGCACTAAATGCAGATAATCCAATATTGGTTGTCGTCTCGGGTAGTATGGTACCCACATTAAACGTAGGAGATTTGATAATAATTAGGGGTGTGCCATCCGACGAGTTATCTGTTGGTACGATTATTGTTTTCCATAGTCCTGCTGACTACGATACACTGATAGTTCATAGAATTGTTGAAAAAATGAGACATGATGAGGATTACGCTTTCAAGACAAAAGGAGATTTCAACCACTATGAGGATAATTGGATTGTTCCATCGAAATATGTTGTGGGGGCTTATATCGGGAAAATACCTTATATCGGTTTTGTGGTAATGAAGCTTAAAGAGCCAGCAGGCATGAGTGTTATCATCTTCATTATATTTATACTGATAATAATGGAGTTTTTTGAGGAAAGAAAGAAAAAAGTAGCCTCTTCAAAATCAATCTAATTATAGCTTTCAAAGGCATTTGTATTCTAACTAAAATTTTCGCTATCCTTGAAGTTTTTTAAAGAAATTGATTTGTTAGGAAAACCAAAAAAATGATCGAATGGTCATCATTAATTCTCAATCTAATTATCTTAATACTTTCTTTACTCATTTTAATAAAGTTCAGCGATATCGTATCAGATTCATCACAGAATATTGCACGAATAACTGGATTGGGGGAAATAGCCGCAGGATTCCTAATTCTTTCTATTGTAACTTCGCTCCCAGAGTTAGCCGTATCAATCAATGCAATTAATTCTGGCGATGTTGAAATTCCAATTGGAACAGTTTTTGGCTCAAATATTGCAAATATAGGATTAATACTCGGTCTGACAGCGATTTTAACGCCAAAAACTATCGCGATAACTGGTCTGGATTTCAAAAGACTATCTTTAATGATGATAATAGCTTCAATTGTACCTTTGCAAATCATAGTATTGGGTAGATTTGCGAACTTGGTTGGATTCGTTCTGCTTGCAATATTTATAATTTTTGCGATCTATTCCTCTAGAAGCAGAATACATACATTAGAAGGAACAAATGAAAAACCTAAAAAGAGATTGTCAATTGAAATTGTAATTATCATCATAGGAATTTCAGTCATTCTTTTGAGTTCACGCTTTTTAGTAGATTCGTCTGTCGTCATTTCCAACATAGCAGGGATCAATCAATCTGTTATAGGTGCTACAATAATAGCAATTGGAACTTCTCTTCCTGAACTCTCAGTGAGCTTAGCTGCCATAAGGAAGACTCGAGTGGGTCTTGCGTTAGGCAACATATTAGGCTCCTGTATTACAAATCTTACATTAATTCTTGGATTTGTTTTAATATTAACTCGTATTGAATTGAACATCTTTATTTTTGCCGAATTGATCGCAATGTTGATCATAATTAACTTAGTTCTATGGCGCTTCATATTGGATAAGGAGATAAATTTTGGGAATGGATTGCTACTGCTTTTACTTTATCTAATATTTATAGCATCTACTCTCGGAATTCAAATTGCAATGCTTTCTCCAGAGAGTCTTTTGTATATCGTAAACTCGTCTCTGATAATCATTTTTCAAATCTTAGGTTATGCAATAGTGGGTACAGTAGCATTATTGTTAGGTTGGTTACTCAACAAAGGGTAAAATGAAAGTGAAGTTTTGAAATCATACTCAAGAATCGCAAGAAGCTAATTTAGCCTATACTGCTTCCACTTTCTTTACTTCAGGTATCTTCTCTTTGAGGTATTTTTCTATACCGTTTTGAAGAGTTATCTGAGACATAGGGCATCCTGCACACGCACCCGTCAAGTTTACCTTGACGATCCCATCTTCAATACCTACTAATTCAACGTCCCCGCCATGTGCTTTAAGTTGGGGCCTAATTTCATCAATTACTTTTTTTATTTCATCTAACTGCATTTATAACACCGTTAATAAGATTCACTTATAGGGTAATATTCCGCATTAGAATGATATTTATATTTTTCCTTAGATTCAAAATTAATTTTGTTTTTCAATGATTCTCTCTATTATTTACTAGAAAGAAAGGAACTTTTTGCTATTCTAAGTCGTTCTTTTAATTAAACATTTTACTAGACCATAAGCGCAGCGCGCGCTAAAAAATAGATTTAGCCCTATAATCAGTTCATTTAAAATAAAAAAAAGGGAGTTTTTTCTAGGCTTTGGCTAATCCTTACCAGCCTAGTGTCCTGGTAAGATGATTTGCTTTCTCCATCTTACTAGGAACAGTGACGCTGCTAAGGCAGATATTAGA
>JAOZGV010000105.1 GCA_026015225.1 Candidatus Bathyarchaeota archaeon | reverse complement strand
CGGATGATGTTATCCTTTGTTTGGATAAGCCCGCAAAGAAGAGTTTGTTGGAATCTATAAGAAAAGTCTATGCTTATTGTAATACAAAAGATGTTACGAATATTCTTGAAGTTGAGAAAGATCCTGAGTACAGTTTTCATCAAGCTTGGGTACGCAGAAAAGGATTTCTAGAAGCAAAACATGATGAAATTCTTACTGGGGATATTGACTTGTTCGTTTTTCCCTCTTGTCTAGAAGCCATCAATATGTTGGGAAAAAGGAATATAGGCCTTGTTTCGCTATCAAAATTAAGAGAAAGAAAGGGCTTGATAGGTCAATTACGTAATTTTATGGAAAAACTGATCAGAATGTATGCAAAAAATCTCGATCCAAATATTGCTGGTCGAGATTATTTTACTGGTTTGTATGCTCTATATAGGCCTTATTGGTTAAATTCTGAGAGTCCAGATAGCATAAAAAAATTAACAAATCCAAGTATAACGCCTATAGAACCATTAAACGAATATAGTGACATCGGTGAAGATACGCATCTGAGGGATTGGATGATAAAGAAGTATAAATGTTTACATCTGCCCGATACCGGCGCTTTAGTAACGAGGTTAGGTAACGAAGATTCAAAAAAAATTCAATATAAAACAGGTAAGAAATACGCTCATGAAGGTAAAAACTTCTTTTATGTTTTAAGACATGCACTTATCCATATTAGGCCGCATGTAATTGTCAGTTATCTTAAATATCGTTATACGAGAATTAAGTGATCCTTTAATCTCCTATTATAAAACTCTTAATCAATTATTTAGAGGATTCAAATTGAAAATTGCAGTAATCGGCTTAGGCGTTGGTTATGCTCTTTCATGTTGTTTGGCTGAAGTTGGGCATGATACAATTGGAATTGACATTGATCCCAACATAGTGAAACAACCTAGGGAGGATCCATCCATCAAGAAACTCCTACTTAAAAAGAATAAGGTCATCGAAAGAAATTTGAAACTTTCTACAGATTACTCAAAGATTAAAGGATGTAAGATCGCGATTATTTGTGTAAGCACGGGAGACGAACATAGGTTACATATAGGTTCCGTTGCTAATGCTATAAGATCGTGTATAAATAATCTCGAACCAGGCTCTACAATATTAGTTTATTCTACACTTCCTATAGGCAGCTCAAAACTGATAATTAACATTTTCAAAGAAGAGAATGCTGAGAATATCGACTATGTCTATATGCCTTTGATGATCGCACAAGGAAAAACAGCTGATGGGTTTATAAATCCGCCATTTGTAGTGTTCGGATCTTATGATGAATATGCGGCTGAAGAAACTAAAACTTTTTATCTTGATTTCATCAAAAAATCATTTTTTTGGAATAAGAAAATTCCACCTAATTTTACTTCCTCGCCAGAAGAGGCTGAAATAATAAAACTTTCTACCAACGCTTTTCTTTTTACAAAGATGAGTTTTGCAAATATGACTTCGATGTTCTGTGAAGAACTCAATTTAGACTCTTATAAAATATTGGATGTAATTGGTTCAGATCCGCGAATAGGAAAAAAAATGTTGAAACCAGGATATGCAGTCGGAGGAAATTGTTTTCCACGCGATCTCGATTCTCTTATCGAAACTTATGAAAAAAATAAAATCAAATCACCTTTGTTTAATTCAATTAGAGAGATAAACAATCTTCGTCTAAAAGATCCAATAATAAAAATGAAAAAAAATGGAATTTATGAAGGAAAGATTTTATTGTTGGGAGCGTCGTATAAAAGTGGCGTCCCAATGCTATCTAATTCTCCAAGCATAAAACTTCGAGATTTACTCAAACACGAGGATTATGAAGTTGTTATATACGACCCTAAAATTGAGGAGTTTAACAAAATACCTGAAATAGACGAATTTGATGCGATAATTATTACAATAGATGAACCAGAATTCGCAGAAATCTTGAATAAATTGAAGACAAAACTCTTACTCGATTATAGGATGAAATTCAATGAATAGATTGGAATCTTTAATACGACATCATTAATGTTTTCAAAATTCGATTAATGGAATATTAAATTTAGTTGATTTCGCCTCTGGCATATGCTTCTTTTGCCCAATTTATAGTCTTTTCCAGACCTTCCCGTATATCTATTCTTGGTTCCCAACTCAATAATCTCTTGGCTTTTTGTATATCTAAAGATCTACTTTTAGGCCCTTCTGGTTTGGAAACATCGTAAACCAGTTTTTTTGGTTGATGATCCGTAAGTTCAAGTATTATGTCAACAACATCCTTTATCTTATACTTTTTACTCCATCCTAAATTGAGAGGAGTCGCATCTTGAATCTTCTCAGCAGAAAGTATGGTACCATCTGCGATATCATCAACATATGTGAAGCCCCTCTCTTGTTCACCAGTTCCCCAAACTATATAGGGATCGTCTTTTCTTAGCGCTTTTCTTATGAGTGTTGCAATAGCATGACTTTCATCGTACTCTTCAGGTCCATAAACAGTCAAATATCTGCAAACAGAAGAATTGAAACCAAATTGTTCGTAGTAAGCCTTCAATTCAAGTTCAGCCATAAGCTTCACCCAGCCATAAGTATTATCGCTGCTTTCCCATCCATCTCCTATACTAAGAGCATCTTCCTCTTTCAAAGGATTAGAATGCATATTTTGCAATTTAATAGGATACACACAAGCTGAGGATGCAAAATTTAGGTGTTTCACTCCCGCTTTTTGGGAAGCTGTTATTATATTGTGATTTATAGAAAATCCTGCGCAGCATTCAGCTTGTCTAGTATCTACAAACCCCCTTCCTCCAAAAACAGCTGAGAGATGAAAAACTATATCGAATCCATTTATTAGGTTCTCAAGTCTCTCCCGATCTTTTTCAAGATCAATGACTATTAATGGCGTAATTCCATCATCATGCTCGGTATTTTTCGGTGTAAAACCATGCTTAGCCCAGACATTCATGTATGTTTTTAATTTTGTATCCCAAAGAATATTGCCCCCATAATGCATTTTATCGATACCTGTTATTATGGCACCTTTACTGAGGAGTTTATCTATCAAATGATGTCCTATGAATCCAGCCGCTCCTGTGACTAAAACTTTCTTTCCCTTCCAATTCATTTAGTATCACTTTCTTTATCAAAATAAAACTCC
>JAOZGV010000030.1 GCA_026015225.1 Candidatus Bathyarchaeota archaeon | reverse complement strand
TAAAAAAATAACCGAACAATCTTTTTCCGCGTGTGTCAGAAAACTCAGTGGCATCTGTCCATTCATTTGGCATTGTCCACCTACCATCGATCACAACTTCATTTATAGAAGGCGAACTTGGAATTTTGGTATCCGCTAGGATCGTTGCAGGCAGTAATGTAAAGCACAAAAATAAAGCTAGGATTGGAATCAATCTATTTGAAAATAACATTCTCTTTATATCTCCTTTAATTAGGTTAAAGGATTAATAAATAACACCGTTATAAAAGCCTTTTAGTTTGACGAGTTTTTCCTCTATACAAAACGTTCAATTTATATACTTCAAAGCTGTGTAAAAGTCTCATATCTTGCTTTTAACTGGACAAGCAGTCTCTGTTTGATGTACCTTCATAGAAGATCAGAATTTATTGGCTCACAAATTATATAATTTGGGAGATGACTAGAAGCGATGGGGATTGGTAGTTTTATAGAATCTACAAAAAGAGTGTTAAGAGTAGCTTCTAAACCGTCACGTACTGAGTTATGGATGTTGGTTAGGGTGACGGCTATTGGCATTGCGATTGTCGGCGGTATCGGATTCATGATAAAAGTTCTATTCTGGTTTGTAGGATTGGGTGCTTAGTTGAATGGATCTTCCAAAAAAAGGGCAAAGATACTCAATTTTTGCTGTAAGGACTACTAGTGGACAAGAAAAAACCGCAGGAGAGATGTTAAGGTCCAAAGCTTCACTAAAGAAATTGCCGGTCTCTGGTATACTGGTGCCCGAGATGATAAAGGGATACGTGTTCATCGAAGCTTTAGGTCCTAACACAATAGACGAGCTAATATCTGGTGTGAGACACGCCAGATCCAGAACGAAGGGAACGATCTCGTCCTCTGATATTGAGAGATTCATCTTAATAAAACCAGTGATAGAGGAGTTGAGCACCGGAGATCAGGTTGAAGTTGTTGCAGGTCCATTTAGGGGAATGAAGGCTAAAATAACAAAAGTGGATAAAGTTAAAGAAGAGGTTACTATTGAATTACTGGAAGAAAGCTTTTCTATTCTTCCTATAACGGTTCATGCGGATTATGTAAAGCTCGAAAAAAGTGGAAGTGAGGAGCATGGGTGAAAAGAAGACAATTGACGCTCTGATAGATGGAGGAAAAGCAACAGCGGGTCCTCCACTAGGACCTGCGTTGGGTCCATTGGGAGTTAACGTTCTTCAAATAGTGAACAAGATAAATGATTTGACCAACTCATACGCAGGAATGAGAGTTCCTGTTAAAATAACAGTTGATGTAGATACGAAGGCATTCGAAGTTGAGGTAGGCACTCCTACAACTTCAGCTTTGATAGTCAAAGAACTCAATATAGAGAAAGGATCCGGGACCGCAGGGACCGAATCTGTCGGAAATCTCACACAGGATCAAGTGATCAATATAGCTAAGATGAAGATAACGGACAGTTTTGCAAGGAGCATAAAAACCATGGCAAAGGAAGTGCTGGGTACTTGCATCAGCATGGGTGTAACAGTTGAGGATATCGATCCCCGTGAGATTCAAAAAAAAATCGATGAGGGCGAATGGGACAAGCTCTTCAAAGAAGGAGATTGAAATTAGCTTTATATAGCACCTAGCATCCATTAACATGAAAAAAATTTTTCAAATATTAGTAATCGTATGCTTATAAAAGATCAAAATAAGGGTGTAATTTTTTGCCTCTCGATAAGAAAGAACTGACGAAAGCCTTGGAAGAGATGATCGAATCAAAGAAGAAGAGAGGCTTCGAACAATCTGTAGAATTGATAGTGAAGCTTCGAAATATAGATCTAAAGAAGACAGAGAATAGAATAAATGAAACGATAGAACTTCCAAATGGTATAGGCAAACCTACAAAAGTATGCGTGATGGCAAGTGGAGATCTCGCTTTAAAGGCAAGAAACGCCAAGGCCGAGATGGTCATGAGTAGAGAAGATCTCGATAGAGTAGCAAGCGATAAAAAGGAAGCACAGAGATTGGCCAACGAATACGATTACTTTATCGCAGAAGCTCCGATGATGCCAACAATTGGAAAAGTTTTAGGTCAGGCTCTTGGACCTAAGGGAAAGATGCCAACACCAATTCCTCCAAACGCGCCAGTTGACCAAATTATAGAAAGGCACAGAAGGATGGTCAGGGTAAAAGCAAGGGATAATCCCCTGATCCAGTGCAAGGTTGGAACTGAGAGCATGCCTATGGATAAGATAATAGAGAATATTGAGGCAGTGATCTCCAGGTTGGAAGGAAAACTTGAACGCGGAAGCAAAAACATCTCAAAAGTGATCGTAAAGTATTCTATGAGCCCACCAATAAAATTGGCGATTAAGTGAGGGAAAAAATAATGCCTAGCCTTAAAGTTCTTGAGACAAAGAAAAAGTCTATGAATGAGATAATGGAACTGATAAAGAACCACGAGGTCGTTGCGGCCGCGGATCTGCGAAAGGTCAAATCCTTTCAAATTCAAGGGATCAGGAAAAAACTTCGCGATAAGATGCAGATAAAGACCGTTAAAACCACCATCGTAAAGATGGCGGCAGAGAAACTAACTCAAGAAAAGAAGAATATTATAGAATTCACTTCGCTATTGACAGGACCCTTCTCCCTAATATTCACTAACATGAACCCCTACAATCTGATCATACTGTTGAGCAAAAGTAAAGTGAAAGTCCATGCAAAGGAAGGGGATGTGGCAACGGACGATATTACGGTACCTGCGGGAAACACAGGTCTGCCACCTGGTCCATTGATCAGTGAATTCAACGATGTCGGCATACAGACGAGGATAGAGGAAGGCAGTATATTGATAGCAAAGGATACGGTAGTTGCAAACAAGGGTGAGGTGGTATCAATAAAGCTTGCACAAGTTCTTTCCAGGCTAGGAATAAAGCCCATGGAAGCAGGCCTCTCTCTTATGGCGGCTTATGAGGATGGTACGGTGATGAACGCTGATGAACTCACATTTGACCTGGATCATTTTAAAGCAAGTATAAGCGATGCATTGAGACAATCGATGAATCTGGCCGTATATTCAACTTACCTTACAAAAGAGACAGCAGTACCGATTCTGAGCAAAGCATACAGTCAGGCATATTGGTTGGCGGTTCAAGCAGATTACCCATCACCAGAAACTATACCCTATACGTTACGCAGAGCCTATTCAATAGCATCAAATATATCAAGTAAATTGCCTGCTACAGGAGAAGAAGCGGCCCCAAAAGAAGAAAAACCTGAACCAAAAAAGGAAGAAAAGCCCGAACCAAAGAAAGAAGAACAACCCGAAACTAAAAAGGAAGATAAAACTCCGCCCAAAGAAGAAAAACCTGAACCAAAAAAGGAAGAAAAGGCCGAAATTAAAGAGGAAGAGAAAGCACTTCCAAAAGAGAAAAAACTTGAGCCACAAAAGAAAGAAAAACAAGAATTAAAAAAGGAAGAAAAAAAATCCGAACCAAAAAAGGAAAAAAAGTCAGAGTCAAAGAAGAAAGAAAAGGAAATACTTAAGAAGGAAGAATAATAGCTGATTAAGAAGCACATTCATGATTAAAATTTTAATGGGAGGTAGAGTAGAGCTTTGAAATATGTCTATGCAGCCTTGTTATTGCATTCCTCCTCAAAAGAGATTAATGAAGAGAATATGAAGAAGGTCCTCACATCAGCGGGCATTAAAGTCGAAGATGCAAGAGTTAAAGCGTTGACCGCAGCCCTTTCTGAGGTAGATATTGAAGAAGCAATCAAAACTGCTGCAACAGTTTCCGTAGCACAGCCGGCAGCACAACCAGCTGCCCAGGAAACTCCAGCTGCTGGAGAGAAGAAAAAGGCACCTAAGGGCGAGGAGAAGAAAGAGGAAGAAGCTTTAGAGGGTCTTGGATCCCTATTCGGTTAGAGGTAAGAAAAAAGATACATTTACTGAAAATCTTGACCAGCTGGATTTAGGGTTTCTCAGCATTTTTCTTATCCAATACTTTTTATTTTCATCTATCTAGAAATTATTGGGGAGCATTTAGCATGCCTCATAGAGCGAGTGAATATAGGATACCTTTTTTCTTCGAGAACGATTTTGTAAGGAAAAAATGTAAGATCTGCAACTGCTTTTTCTGGACACAAGACCAGGACAGCACAAATTGTGGAGACTCCCCATGTATGGAGTACACTTTTATTAAGAATTCTCCTGTTCCTAGAAGTTATGATGTTGATGAGATGAGGGATTTATTCCTCTCTTTCTTTGAAGGTAAGGATCATGAGGTAATCGATCCCTATCCGGTTGTCGCAAGATGGCGAGATGACGTCTACTTAGTGGGAGCATCAATCTATGATTTTCAGCCATATGTGACTGAAGGGATCATCAAGCCTCCTGCAAACCCTCTAGTTATCAGCCAACCCTGTCTCAGATTCACAGATGTTGATAATGTCGGACCAACTGCAGGCAGACATTTGGTGATATTCGAGATGGGTGGGGCTCACGCTTTCAACTATCCAAAGAAAGAGATCTATTGGAAAGACAATACTGTAAGACTGCACCATGAGCTATTGACCGAGAAGATGAAGGTAAAATCTGAGCTAATAAGCTACAAAGAGGATTTCTGGGAAGGAGGGGGAAATGCAGGTCCAGACGTTGAGGCCTGCATTGGCGGGCTTGAAATATCGACTTTGGTCTTTATGAGCTATAAAACCGTTGACGGGAAACTGGTTGAGATGCCCATAAAAACCGTCGATACCGGTTATGGAATTGAGAGATGGTCGTGGCTTTCTCAAGGCTCTTCTTCTGGTTTTCACGCAGTCTATCCTCCAGTCTTAAATAGGATATTGGACCTTGCTGGACTGAAAGTTGATGAAGACATAATAATTGAGAGCACTATCGTTTCAGGGGCCGCGGTTCCAAAATCTGAAGAGGACAGATTAGAGAACAGGAAAAAGGTCGCAGAAAGACTGGATATGGACTATGACGAGCTTGATAGAATTCTGACCAGATTGGAGTGCGCATATGGGGCGTCCGATCATACGAAAGCGCTCTCGTTTTTGCTCTCAGAAGGAGTTGTGCCCTCCAACGTGAGGGAAGGCTATCTTGTGAGACTGCTCTTTCGAAGAACCTACAGAATGCTAGAGATTCTAGGCATAGAAGAGTGTCTGACAGAGATCATCGATGCTCAGATATCACACTGGTCAAAAAGATTCAAAACGCTGAAAAGAATGCGTGACGAGATAATCGAAGCTCTTGAAGTAGAAAATGCAAAATATAATAGAACCCTGAAAAGGGGCGCTGAACTCGTCAAAAGAATGTCTAGCGAAATCAAGTCGAAGGGCAGAAATGAGATTCCACTAGATGCTCTCATTCAGTTTTATGACTCACACGGTCTTGTTCCAGAGATGGTGAAGAAGGCCGCAGAGGATTTTGGAGTAGATGTAAAGATTCCGAATAATTTCTTCAGCATGGTAGCTGAAAGACAGTTGGAACATCAGAAGGAAGAAGAGCAGAAAAAATTCTCTGATCTGGAGCAGAAAGTTGTTTCTCTGCCCGAAACGCGCACACTCTATTATGAAGAACCATATAAAAAGCAATTCACTGGCAAAGTGCTCTCTGTTATCGAAGACAAGTATATGGTTCTCGATCAGACCTGCTTTTACGCAGAAGGCGGGGGTCAACCAGCCGACTTTGGAAAGATAGAATTTGGTGATAAATCTACCAAAATCGTTAATGTTCAAAAGATCGGTAACGTGATTCTTCACGAATTTTCGGGTCCTAAACCGAAATCAGGTGAAGTTGTGAAGGGTTCTGTAGATTGGGATAGACGCATCAATCTTATGCGCCATCATACATCGACCCATGTACTCATTGGGGCGATCAGAAGGGTGCTGGGTGAGCATGCATGGCAGGCTGGGGCAGAAAAGGGTGTTGAGAGAAGCAGATTGGACATCTCCCACTATGCGTCCTTAAACGACGATGAGATAAAGAAGATCGAAAAACTTGCTTTTGAAACCATTCAAAATGATATTCCGGTAGAGACCTCATGGCTTCCGAGAGAAGAGGCAGAACGTCTTTACGGCTATCGGATATATCAAGGGGGTGCGGTGCCAGGAAGGGAGATCCGGATCGTAAAAGTTGGAGACTGGGATGTCGAAGCTTGCGGTGGTATGCATCTGAAATCGACTGGAGAGGTTGGCGTACTGAAGATACTCAAAACAGAGAGGATTCAAGACGGCGTTGAGAGGATAATATTCGCTTCTAGCATGCAGGTGGTCAACTATATGCAGGAAAGAGACAAGATCCTCTCGAGGATATCGACATTACTTGAAGTCCCTGCAGAGGGCGTTGAGAAAAAGATAGAAGCACTGCTAGAGGATGATAAGAAGTTAAGAAAGCGCTATGATAAATTAATGACAAAAACCATAGAGCATGAGCTGAATGATCTCCTCTCTAAATCTGTGGAGATAGACGGAGTGAAGTTATTGGTTGTAAAGAGAAGTGGTGAGGATGAGAAGGATCTGATCATGCTTGGAGAGGAGATGATAAAATCTTCACCCAATTCTGTAGTTGTGTTTATTCTTGTTACTAAATTTGTTAGAGTGTTGGTACATGCCGGAAAAGATGCGATAAAAGCAGGAGTTCATGCTGGAAAGCTGGCAGCTGAGATAGCAAAGGTCGTCGGTGGTAAAGGCGGTGGTAAAGATTACTTCGGTCAAGGCGGAGGAAAAAAGATCAGTGACACTGAGAAAGCCCTGAGTTCGGCAAAAGAATCCTTATCGAAACAGGTCAAAGGATAGGTAGGTTGTCTCTCTTTGGAATGGAAACAGGTTGATGAAAAATGGCAGAAGAGATGGTCTGAGGCAAAGATATTTGAGGCGGAACCGGATCCGGGTAAGAAAAAGATCTTTGCTACATTCCCTTTTCCGTATATGAATGGACCTTTGCATGTGGGTCATGCATTCACGGCAACCCGTGTTGATGTCTATGCCCGATACATGAGGATGCGGGGATATAATGTGCTCTTTCCCTGGGCCTGGCACTGGACGGGTGAGACCATTGCTGGAGCTTCCGAGAGGATAAAGAAAAAAGACCCGGACATGTTAAGGGAGTTCAAAGAGATAGATGGCGTTCCAGACGAAGAGATAGAAAAGTTTGTAGATCCCGCTTACGTTGCGAAATATTACACGCTCCATAACAGAAAAGCTGCAAAAAGGTTAGGGCTGTCGATAGATTGGAGGAGGGAGTTCCATACAACCTCACTTGATCCCACTTTCAACCGCTTCATAGAGTGGCAGTACAAAAAGCTTAGAGAGCTGGGCTACGTCTTTAAAGGAACGCATCCCGTTGTATGGTGCCCTCAGTGCAAAAGTCCCACAGGCGATCATGATAGGCTTGAGGGTGAAGGCGCGTCTCCGGAAGATTATATATTGATGAAATTCAGCTTTGGCGACTCGTTTCTTCCGGCTGCAACGTTTAGACCGGAGACGATCTTTGGAGCTACAAATCTCTGGATCAATCCAGACGTAAACTACGTTAGAGCAGACGTTGATGGAGAATCCTGGATATTGAGTAAAGAGGCTGTTGCAAAGCTTAGAGAGCAACTAAAGAAAGTCGAAATTATCGAAGAGATTACTGGCAAGTCACTGATTGGAAAGAGATGTAAAGAACCGCTAAAGGGTCGAGAATTGATGATTCTGCCAGGTTGGTTTGTCGACCCGAACAATGGCAGCGGAGTTGTCTACAGCGTTCCTGCACATGCTCCTTTTGACTGGATCGCATTAAGAGACCTTCAGGAAAAACCCGAACTATTGACCAAATTCGGTATTAAAAGCGAGATCCTTGATGAGATAAAACCCATCTCGATGATCTCTATCGAAGGATTTGGGGAGTTTCCCGCGATAGAGATCGTCGATCAGATGAAGGTAAAGGATCAGTACGATGAAAAGTGCGAAGATGCTACAAAGACATTGTACAAGAAGGAATTCCATGCGGGAATTCTAAAACCTATCTGCGGAGAGTTTGCCGGAGAGAAGGTTTATGCGATCAAGGATAAGCTGATTGAAGACTTTAAGGAGAAGAAGATCATCGATTCGATGCAAGACCTTCCTGAAAATGTAACGTGTCGCTGTACGACCCAGTGCATAGTAAAGGTTCTTGAGGGCCAGTGGTTCTTGAAATATTCGGATCCTGACTGGAAGAAGAGAACCCATGAGTTGTTGGACTCTATGGACGTCTATCCTGAGGCTGCAAGACAGTGGTTCCACGATGTTGTGGATTGGTACAAAGATTGGGCTTGCGCAAGGAGGACAGGTTTGGGTACGCCGCTGCCCTGGAGCAAAGACTGGATAGTAGAGACCTTGAGCGATTCCACAGTATATATGGCGTTCTATACCATCAGAAAGCACATAATGCAACACTCAATAAAACCAGATCAGCTAAAGGATGAGGTTTTCGATTACATCTATCTAGGAAGTGGAGAGCCGGAAAGAATAGCAAAAGAGACAGGAATCAATCAGGAAGTTTTGAGCTCGATGAGAGACGAATTCCTGTATTGGTATCCTGTCGATATGAGGAATTCGGCAAAGGAGTTGCTGCCAAATCACTTAACATTTTTCCTCTTCCAGCACGTAGCTTTGTTTGACAAAGAACTGTGGCCAAACTCGGTTTCTGTCAACGGAATGCTGATGATCGAAGGCAAGAAGATGTCAAAATCTAAAGGCAATATCGTAACCGTTAGAGATGCCATCGATAATGAAGGCGCAGACGTTTCAAGATCTGCTTTGTTGTTCGGCGCAGAGAATATGGATGACCCTGACTGGAGAAAGGAGATGCTCAGGGAGATAAAGGAAAGATTACGCGCATTCCTCAAATTGGTCTATGAAGTCTTGGAGATGAAAGAAGAGAGCGAATATAGTCATCTTGATAATTGGCTCTTGAGTAGAATCCAAAATAAAGTGAAAAAGATTGACGAGAATATGCGCGAATTACGGACGAGAACGGCTATCGAAAACGCCTTATTCGAAATCTGGAAGGATTTCAGATGGTATTTGAGAAGAGCTGAGAAACCCAATGCAGCTGCGATTAGAGAATTTGTAGATATTTGGATTAGATTGCTGTCACCGTTTGTTCCTCATTTATCAGAAGAGGTCTGGGAAAAGATCGGTGGAAAAGGATTTGCCTCTTTGGCTGAATGGCCCATTATGGATGAGAAAAAGATCGACCTATTAGCAGAAGAGACGGAAAGTCTGATCGAGAATGTCTTGGAGGATACGAATGATATAATCAAGGTGATGAAAAAGTCGCACTCAAAGATAGTATACTATGCTTCATCGAGCTGGAAGCGGAAGATCTTCCAGGAGATATTGAATGATGAAAAATTGAGTATAGGCGATCTGATGAAATCAGAGACAGTCAGCAAATTGAGAGGGAAAGTGGATAACAAAGAGATCGCAGGTTACATTAAAAAGATGAGTGAGAATGTCCTTAGACTCCCACCTGATTTAAAAAATAAGAGGCAAAATATTGGCCTTCTGAATGAACTCGACATAATTCAAGATGCAAAGCCGTTTCTTAAAAAAGAATTGAGGTGTGAGATAGAGATCTTTGCAGAAGATGATGTGAATAAGTACGATCCAAATAATAGAGCCCGATTAGCACAGCCTTACAGGCCTGGAATATACATAGAATAGCATAAGTTAATTTTTTATAATAACCCAATCAATTCTTAAGAAGAAAAAGATATAAGAGGAATCAAAAATAATCAACGTGGACCCGTAGCTCAGTCTGGATATGGAAACACCAGAAAGAGCACCGGCCCTCTATATTTTCAAAATCTATGAGGAAAGCCGGGGGTCCAGGGTTCGAATCCCTGCGGGTCCGCCAAAAAAATTCAGTACTAGCAAGTGCTTTTGTATTATTGTTTAATCATAGAGTCTGCTACGTCCTTCAATCTGAGTTTTATTAGTTTCTCTGGTTCGGGTATTCCCTCTCCATTCCATTGCTCAATCTTGTAAAACTCATCTAGCATATTTTCATAATTTGTAATTCCCTTTCCTTTTGTACTTCCCGTGGTTGCAGGTTGAATTATTCTTTTTGGGAGAGCATCATCTTTCCTTCTGATTCCTTCTCTTATATTGAATGCCCTTGCTAAATTGAATATTCTATCCCCTACTTCTAGAAGTTGTTCTCCATCAAAGTCCCAACCCGTGGCATGGGACAGCATTTTTGCGTATTTATCCGGTCCTAGATTTATATATTGATGGAATTTGCATATGACCAGTGCGTCCGCGATAGTTCCATAGTCCATAACGAGTTTGGCTATATGAGCTTTATTTGGGCTCTCCGCAAATCTATCTATTCCTGTAGGTTTTGGTAATCCAAATGGCATCAACCCGAGATCGGCACCATAACATTCCACATCCAGCGTCTCGTGGGGGTGGAAATGATCCATTCCCACATTGGATGTCCCATACGCTATCGCTTGAGTTTTGCCCGCACGCGGATCATGATAAGGCATTTCTAATCCTTTAACGTGTAGTGAAAGATCCATAGCATCAACTCCAATTTTTTGAGACATTCTTCTGACTCCCTCGCCTAATATATCGCCAAATCCTTCCCTTAAGGCAATTTTATGAATTAGTTTTATCATAACGTCGGGATCTCCCCACCCTATCTCCAATCCATCAGTTTCCTTCTTTGTAATCAATCCTTTTTCGTAAAGGAGCATTGCGAAGGCGATCATATGTGAGGTCGATATAGTATCCAATCCATAGATATTGCAAAGATAACTGGCTTTGATGACTGGTTCGATATCCTTTTGTAGCATAAAAGCACTAAAGCCACAAGTTGTTTCATACTCAGGCCCCCCATATCTTGGAGTTGCAAAACGTCCTTCTTTAATTTCTGAGACTCTGCCACATGCTTGTAAACATCCAAAACAAGCTCTATTTTTGATCAGGTATTTTTTGTTAAAATTCTCATAAAGGTCATCAACCTGATCCCAATGTCCCGTCTCTCCATATTTTGTGGGGAGATCGCCCATCTCATTACACATATCGTAGGAACCAATAGTCCCAGTACCAAATCCGCCGCCAGAGTCTAAACTTTCTTTTACTGATTCTTCAGCCTCTTTTAATGCTCTTTCCCACTCTCTTGGCTTTGCGATATTTATTTCTCCTTCACCATGAACGGCTACGGCTTTAACTTTTTTGGAGCCCAGAATAGCTCCTCCACCCTTCCTTCCGGCGTACCTCTCATAATCTACGGCTATGCCGGCGAATCTTACAATTTTTTCTCCTGCCGGACCAATGCTTAATACTCTTGCCTGAGGAATTCCTAACTCTCTTCTAATGATGTCCTCTGTCTCTGGTACTGTTTTTCCCCATATTCCTTCCGCTGATTTTATATCGGCCTCTCCGTCATGAGCCCAAATGTATACCGGTTCTTTTGAAGAGCCCTCCAGTATTATTCCATCAAATCCTGCAAATTTTAGCATCGGTCCCCACCAGCCACCGCATGCCGATTCGCCCCAAACATTTGTCAAAGGCGATTTAAAACAAGCTTCCCAAAATCCAGAACCAGGAGCTCCAGTTCCAGTTAAAGGCCCCGTCATTAACAGAATTTTGTTATCCGGGCTAAGCGGATCAATCTTAGACTTTAATTCCTCCCATAGAACTTTTGCCGAATATCCATTCCCGCCCAAGAGAATTTTTGCAATGTCCTCCCTAGTATCTTCCTTTTTGACAATTCTGTTTGTCAGATCAATCCTAAGCATTTTTCCTGCATAACTATATTTTAAAATAATCTCAATCCTCCACCCTCTTACTCCTGACCTCAATTATTCGTTTGTTATTCAATGAATATGGTGTTCCGGCTTCGAGATAATTGATGACTTGCCAAGGGCATGCCTCTACACAAGAAGGTTTCCCTCCACAAAAATCACATTTTATTGCTCTTTTAGACTTTGAGTCTATATGAATGACGCCGTAAGGACAAGCTGCTACACACTCTCTAATACACTCATCCATGTCACATTTCGTTGTGACTAAAACAGCCCCCGTGCGTTTATCCCTGATAATTGCTCCTTCTACTGGACAAGCAAGTTTACAAAGACCGCATTGTGTACAAATTACTGGGCCCTCAGATCCTTGAGGTTCATTATCTCTAACTACATGAAGTCTAGTTCTTCCAAGACTGTAAGTTCTGAAGTGATGGAATGAGCAGAATATTTCGCATCTTCTACATCCAGTACATTTCTCTTGATCGACGAGAAGACTTTTCAATTTTTGTTTTACCTCAAATAAGATTTTATCCCGCGCGTTCCGGTGGAGGTACGCACGTGTACTTTCAAGTTATATTAGGTTATAAAATCTGGATATCTAATATAGTTTGACCTTATAGCCTTGACATATCCAAGATAGATTCAATTTATTGGATTCGTTATAGAATGGTCAGAGTGAAGGGAATTTAAATTTCTCCTTTCCACATCCTCTCAACAAGTTGAATTATGCTCTGCAAGTCGATGCTTCTTGGGTTGTTGCTCTTAAGATCGTACATATACTGTCGTTCGTTAACTATGTATTCAGCAAAACTTTTGAGCTCTGCTTGTGGAACATTAAAATCTTTCAAGGCCAAGGATATGCCGACTTCATTTGCTAACTTCGCAATAGCTATTATCGCTTCTTTTCCCGCATCCAAATCATTTAATTCACCTGTTTTGACGCCGATAGCTTCACCTATCAATCTAATCCTCTCTGGAACCATTTGTAAGTTAAAACTCATCGAGTAAGGCAGTGATATCGCGCAAGCAGCACCATGGGGAATGTCCCATTTAGGTCCAAATGCCTCGGATATGCAGTGGCCTATTGTAGCTGGTCCTCCAACCCACGGAAACCCGATAACCCAACCACCAAGCATAGCCGCCAACGACATGCCCCATCTTGCCTCAAGATTATTTCCATCCTGGAAGGCTTTTCTTAAGTTCTGTGCCACCAAATTGATACCCTTCAGCGCGATAGTGTCAGAGATGGGGTGCCATTTACGAACCATTATGGCCTCGGCTAGGTGGCTTAAGGCGTCCATTCCAGCGCCTGCCGTAACTTTGGGAGGACAGGTTGAAGCCATGAGGGGATCTACTATGGCGACGTCCGCAAGAGCCCTAGGGTTGGTTATCCACGTCTTGTAACCTCCATCTATTATTACGAGGGTATTCGAAGCTTCGCTTCCGGTTCCAGAAGTAGTTGGAATCATAATTTTCGATAGTGGTTCATTATTTAGGGGTTTAGGAGTTTTATCAACAGCTTCACAGTATTCTTCGACATCTCCTTTGTTTGTGGCCATTAATGCTGCAAGTTTAGCCGAGTCCATACAACTTCCGCCGCCAACACCTATAGCTAAGTCATATTTATTAGTTCTAACATGGTCCGCGATTGCCTTGGCACTACTCATGTTAGGCTCCTTAGTCGGAATTTTATAAACGGAAGAATTTAGTTTCATGGCATCTAGGGACGCTTTTACCTTATCCAACAACCCAAACTTTTCTATATTCTCGTCGATGACGATCAACACTTTTTTTGCTAATAAATTCTTTACCTCTTCCCCGACTTGATTTACAGCTTCAACGCCAAATATTATCCTCTTAGGATTGTCAAACGAGACTAATCTAGTCGGATTGAGGAAATTCTCATATTCCCTTAATTTCATTCTTCTCTTCTCCAATAATATTAATGATATTTTTCAATCAAGCTCAGAAAGAGCCCACCAAAAAAGTACAAAATCCGCTAACAAATAGTTTTGTAAACAATACTTATTATTTTTTTAGCGCGCACTTTAATCGAATTTGGATGAGAAATATCAATTTTAAATAACAGAATGAAAACTATAATATACTATTATTAAGTGGTGGTTTCGCTTTTGAAGAAATTGGGCGTATTTATTCCGATTTTATTAACTTCAGTTTTACTTCTTATGCCAATAGCTCCAGTTCAATCCAATTCTATCTATTTGCACAGCTACACAGCAACACCCCCTATACTCGATGGCGACATAGATACATTTGCAGGTGAATGGGATAATGCTGCAACGCAAGAGTTTGACACGATATCTGGTCCAAGTAAACATGGGAAAATTTATGTCATGAATACTCAAACAGAACTATTCATTGCCGTTGAGATCAATGATGGGACAGGTGATGGAACAAATGATTTCATGTGGATAACATTCGATAATGATAATGATGGAACTATAGAAGTGGGTGATGATGTTTTAGTAATAGGGAGGGTTTCCATTTTCGAAGATCGAAATATTAGAGACGCAACCTCGGCTACCCTTGATACTGATGATTCTGGTTCGAGCGATGGTTCGGCTGTAGCACTTTACACGGGACTTATCTGGACTTATGAGGTAAGCCATCCTTTGAAATCAGCCGATACAGAATACGACTTTCAACTTTCTTTTGGGGATATTGTAGGATTTACAATCAGATTTAATGACTCTGGCGCGGGGGCATCAAGTTATTGGCCTAGTCTTTCAGGTGGTGCAGGTTCTAGTTCAGAGAATTATGGAGATATTGGAATCGATCCACCTGCTAATCCTGTCGGAGGGATTTTTATACCAGTAAACAAATTAGATATACTAACACCCTTCATTGCATTAGTCGGACTTATCGGTACTATGTCCACAATCTTTGCTATTCGAAGATGGCGTAAAGACTAAACATTTTTTTTAATTATTTGAACTTCATTCTCCGTTCAATACTCTATTCTTTCTAAGTTAGTATAGAAATATAGTAAATTTGAAAAATACTTCTTCACATACACATTACCTTAGTGCTCTGCCACCAGACACCGTTAATATTTCTCCTGTTATAAAATCTGACTCATCCGATGCCAGAAAAAGAGCAGCATTTGCTATTTCCACAGGTTTTCCGATTCTCTTTAGAATCGCCTCCTCGCTCGCTAACCTCCTTTTTTCTGCTGGCAAAGATGCCGCAAAATCAGTGTCTGTAAGACCTGGACATATTGTATTGACATTTATGTATGGTCCTAAATTCACAGCAAGTGATCTGGTCAATCCTATCATTCCAGCTTTGGAAGCGACATAGGGAATGTTACTAATGACTGTTCTTTCTGCTAATCCCGAAATCGAGGATAAGGTCATCGAATTACTAAATCTAGTCGGTCTAAGCCCTCCTGAAATATTCAGAGATAGATATCCACATGAATTTAGTGGTGGTCAGCGGCAAAGAATTGGAATCGCAAGGGCGATAGCACTCCATCCGAAGTTTATCGTTGCCGATGAACCAGTATCAGCGTTGGATGTCTCTGTTCGAGCTCAAATATTAAATCTCTTAAAAGACATCCAGAACATGTTGAATTTAACGTATCTATTCATCACGCATGATCTATCTGTGGTCAGAAGCATCAGCAACAGAGTTGCTGTGATGTACTTAGGCGAGATCGTTGAACTGGCAACTGTATCTGATCTTTATGACTCACCGTTACATCCTTATACAAAAGCCATTTTTGCAGCTACACCGATACCTAATCCAAAAAGCTCACGTAGTCGAACTCGGATTGTCCTTAAGGGGGATGTCCCCTCTCCATTGGACCCTCCACAAGGTTGTCGCTTTCACACAAGGTGTTGGCTTACACAATCTAGATGTAGAGAGGAACGCCCAGAGTTTAGAATGATTGGAGAGGAGCATTACGTTGCCTGCCACCTGGTTGAATAGTAGTCAAGAAATTAATTCAGTAGCATGTGCTACACTAAATTGATCTCTCAATACCTTAAAGCGGACGCGTTTTAGCACCAATATTACGAGCGAATTTAGAACTTTAGCGCGTACTGAGTTACCAAAAACCAGTCAATTATAAATATTTGAACTAAGTAATTGTACGTTGGGGAGCTGGGCAATCCTAGCTGAGAGGATAGTGATGAGCTATCGACCCTTTGTACCTGATCCAGGTAATACTGGCGTAGGGATTTGAAGCTAGTTCTCAGTTTACCCCGCAACATAGCGGAGGTTGATTATTTGACAATTAAATCCAAAATATTTACTGAGAGCATAGTATGTATAGCTCTATCGGCTGCCCTATATCTCATTACGATATTTTCTTTGCCTCAAGGAGGGAGAATAACTGCTGGAAGTATGATTCCGATCTTTTGGCTGTCAATTAGGAGAGGGGCAAAGATTGGGTTACTGGCCGGAGCAGTTTTCGGATTAGTGGTATTGATGATAGAGCCTTTCATACTTCATCCGATTCAAGTTCTTCTAGACTATCCTGTAGCATTTGGACTATTAGGTCTTGCTGGTTTTTTCAAAAAGTTACCTTTGATCGGCGTGGGAATAGGTATGGCTGGAAGATTCTTCTCTCACTTCATTTCAGGAATAATCTTCTTTTCGTCATACGTTCCAACTGGAATAAATCATGCCCTGTATTCAATTATCTATAATGGCAGCTATATACTTCCAGAGTTTATCGTAAGTGCCGTGATGATCTACATATTGGTTAAAAGAAGAGTTATAGATATCTATCGATGAAGTTTTTTAGAATTTGCAGGATTGTATAGCGCGCGCTATGCGCTATGTCGAAATGTGTAAGTAATTACGGCTGATTAGTGAGAAGATATTGCATCTATTAAAATTTGAAGAAAGAACCTAATTAGAAAACGATCCAGTTTCTGGTTGTATAAAAATGGGGAAATTCGATTCAAAGAAGCTTTCAGAGATTATTAAGTATTTAAAGTATTCAAACGATGTAGTAGTTCCACCCACGCCAGGTTGTGATGCTGGCGTGTATAAAGTAGACAATAGTCGTTACATGGTGATCTCATCCGATCCTTGTACAAACGTCCCTCGAGAATGGTTCGGGTGGTTAATGATTCATTATCCCTCTTCAGATGTAGCCGCTTTTGGGACAAAGCCAACAATGGCTACAATAAATCTCCTAGGACCCATAGGAACCAATTATAAAGTCTACGAACGGATAATGCATCAAGCCAGTAAAGCAGCGAGAGAATTGAAAATTGATATTATTGCTGGACATACAGGAAATTATTCTTCTATATCTCAAGTGATCGGAATATGTACTGTGGTTGGATTCGTTAAAAAAGAAAGGCTTATAAAACCTACTAATTCTAAGCCGGGCGACCTAATATTGATTGTAAAACCACTTGGACTCGAGACTTTAACCAATTTCACCTTGGCTAATTATGAAAAGTCTAGAATTTTATTCGGATCAAAGAAAGCTCAAAGTTTACGTGCTATGGTCCATTGTCAAACGTGCGTGGATGAGGCACTATTGTTAGCTAAATATGAAGGACTCCATGCAATGCACGATATAGCAGAGGGTGGCTTAATAACTGCATTAAACGAGATGGCGGACTTATCAAATCTTGGATTCGAAATATTTTATGAAAATCTGCCAATGATGGAAGGGATGAAAAATCTTAAAGAGTATTTTAAATTAGGCATCGTAGAGATCCTCTCTGCATCTTCAACAGGATGTCTAATAGCCTCGATATCGCCGGATAATAAAGAAGAGATAATTGAAGCGCTTGATAAAAAAGAACTAACAAATGGAATTATAGGTGAGTTCTCTAAAAAGAAAGATCGTTTTATCAATCTAAAAAACAGAAAGATTAGGTTTCCTCAAAAAACGAAGGATCCTTATTTTAAAATCATTTACTCCTGATGACAACATGTTCTAAACGCGCGCTTCGATTTGTTCTAATGGTATTATCTGAGCTTCATTCTCCACTCGATATTCTATTCTTTCTAAGTTTGTATAGAATTTATAGTAAATTTGAAAATTGATTGATTTATTGAGTATCTTTTTATATAAGGTAGATGCTTACAAGACTGCATCATTATTAATGAGGTAATATCCGATGAAGAAATTGAGTATATTTATTCCTATTTTCTTAACTTCAGTTTTACTTCTTATGCCAATAGCTCCAGTTCAATCCAATTCTATCTATTTGCACAGCTACACGACAACACCCCCTGTAATTGATGGTGATTTAAATTCATTTGTGGGTGAATGGACGAATGCTGCAATACAAGAATTTGATACTACATCTGGCCCAAGTAAACATGGGAAAATTTATGTCATGAATACCCAAACAGATCTGTTCATTGCCATCGAAATAGACGATGGGGCGAATGATGGGAACAAAGATTTTATACAGATATTTTTCGACAATGATGATGATGGAACTGCAGAATATGGGGATGATATTTTAGAAGTATATGGGGACTCCACCTTCGAAGATCGATTTAATAAAGCTGATGGCTCAAATACCCTCGATACTAATGATTTAGGTTCGAACGATGGTTCGGGTGCGGCATCATACGGATCCGGCTTGGCTTTTTTTGAGATGAGTCATCCCTTAAAATCAGGCGATACAGGACACGACTTTCAACTTTCGTTTGGAGATATAGTAGGATTTACACTCAGATATAGAGACGAAGGTACGGGAACATATAGTTATTGGCCTACAACAAGTACGAGCGAAGGAAGTACAGAGGACTACGGAGATATCGGAATCGATTCTCCTAAGAATGTTGTTGGCGGTATCTATGCATCTACAGACAAACTCAACATTCTAACACCTTACATTGCATTAGTCGGACTTATCGGAGCAATATCAACGATCTTTGCTATACGAAGATGGCGTAAAGACTAAACATTTTTTTATTTTTCATAAAATTCCAATATTTCATAGCATTTTTCTTAAGGTTCCGAACCCTAATGGGCATGGGTCCCTGCGGGTCCGCCACAAATTTTATCTGAACCCTTTTTCTTTGACAGAAATTCTATTATAGAATATGTATTTTAAGAAAAAATTTGTAATATGCGCTAGCCTTTATAGAGTTGGGCACTCATACTTATTGTCATAATGAGAATTTGATTGAGGAAGTGAGATGAGATTCGTCCACGTATCGATAAGGACCAATGATATAGACAAGAGCATCGAATTCTATCAGAAATATTTCAATATGGTGCTTGTAAATAGAAAAGAGATAAAAGCTAATAATGCTGAGATCGCCTTCTTGAAAAATAAGGATGACGGCTTCAGGCTTGAGATAACACATTATAAAAACCAAAAGGAGTTCAAGCAGGCTGAGTATGAGGATAGGGTTTGGGATCATCTAGCATTCAATGTAGATAACATGGACCATATCATCAGTCGATTAAAAAAAGATGGGGTGACAATAACGGATGAGCCCTTTAATCTGAGCCCGTCTGGTCCCCTTATTGCATTCATTGAAGATCCAGTGGGAGTTTTGATTGAACTCATCGAAAGTTGAGAGATTTTCTTTTAGTGCACCCGAGTCAATTTCTTAGAGCACCTGACGGTCTTCTAACTAAAGGTATGAAAGCACCTAATTGAGCGAGAATCCCTGCGGGCTACTATTGAATTTTAGAACTTCATCAATCAACCTCAAAATTAGAATAAGAGAATCATATAAAGAATTTGAAAAAATATTCTATCATTACAGAACCATCGAAATATTACTCAATTTTGTTTGTTTAGCGTGCGCTTAGTAAATTTTATTACCGTTTGAAAATATATTAAAACCATTGCGAAATTACCGTTGGAGGATAAAAATTTTGAAAAAAAGACAAGTAGATGGATTCAATATTAAGGCGGGTCCAACAGTAAGTGGCATCGAAACAAATCCCGTTGGTGGGGAAATTATTCCAATCAATAAGTTATCACTCTTACTAGCCCAACATTGGCTTCTAATTATACTGCTATTAATTCCTTTTGCCTTGCTATTCTATGCAAAACGTGGCTTGGCCATGAAATTATTTTCTCCAATTATTACTCGACTATTAAGGCCAAAATGGATTTAACTACATTTTGGATGGGGACCAAAGAAGTCACCGTTGGTAATATA
>JAOZGV010000016.1 GCA_026015225.1 Candidatus Bathyarchaeota archaeon | reverse complement strand
CTTGAATTTATTAAAGAAAATGAGCGCGTCTCTCCAGGCGAGGAGGGGCACATAGTGGCAACAAATTTATTTAGGTATGCAGCTCCAATGATAAGATATTCAATTGGCGACCTTGGGATTCCGTCCGAAGAACTATGTTCATGCGGGATGACCTTTCCACTTATGGAGTCAATTCAAGGAAGATCTGATGATTGTCTAATAATGCCCAATGGAGACTTCATTTCCCCCCACACCATTATGTCCATTCTTCAAAACATTCCTGGGATCAACAGATATCAAATTAATCAAGTTAATAAGAATAAAATAATTGCATTTATTGATGTTTTATCCCATCAACGCTTACAAGCAATTGAAAGAGATGTCCGCTTAAAATTCAGCAGAATTTTTGATAAGGAAGTACAGATCCAGTTTGTTTTTGGGCCAATCCCCATTGTTAAGGAAAAAAAATACCGCGCTGTCAAATCCAATGCGACTATATAAATAGGCCGCGATCACTTAATTACTCAAACATATCACATTGGTACATATATGCTCATTATATATTGACTAGACTTATGCCGTTATGTGTGTGATCTAAATGGAATGTAGCTTACCGGCAAATAAGAGATATTTAATTCGGAAATATCTCTATGGGGATGATGAAGAAATCGTTCGGCTTCTAAATTTTATTCTTCCTGGATGGGGTGATTTGAAGTATTGGAAGTGGCTACATCATGATAATGTCTTAAAAAAAAATGTGATATCATTAAGTATGATTGATAAAAAGATAATAGGCATAAATCTATCGATTCCTCTTAGAATAAAGATTGGAGAACGCGTTTTAAATTCTGTTTGTGAAGTAATAGGAGGCATTCGCCCTGATCATAGGAGAATGGGCGTTTATAGTAAAATATGTAAATTTAGAATGGAATTGATCAAGAAAAAAGGTATTAAATTCTTCTATTCCTATGCATCCAATCCTATAATAATCAAACAATACTTGGGTAACCGGGATTATTTTATTTTTCCACGTCCTATAATTAATTACGCCTGGATAAAGAACATTGATCTTCATCTAAAAAAGATGAGTGCTAAAAATGCATGGGTAAAGAAAGCTGGCTTTTTTGCACTCAAAACAATCAGTAATATCAGGAAAGCTACGAATCATACAAAAAACATTACTGATCGTATACTAATTTCAGAAATAAATAGTTTTGATACTCGCATAAATTCCTTCTGGGAAATAGTCTCAAAACGCTATTGCTTCATTCAAGAGAGATCCAAAGATTATTTAAACTGGAGGTATTGCGACTCGAGGAGTGGAAGCTATGTAATTAAACAAATTGAAGAGGGAAAAAATATTTTAGGATATATAGTTCTAAGTATAAGAACCTCAAAAGTAAAGGATTACTATATTGGAACAATAGTTGATTTACTTACAATTCCAAATCGAATTGATGTCGTCGATGCACTTGTGGCTGACGCCATCAATTATTTTATTAGCAAGAGTATTAATACAATTGAGTGCCTCTTTGCTAAAAACCGCCAATTTGCCAATGTTTTAAAAAAGTACGGCTTCATAGAAGTAAAACATAGAGCTTATTTATTCTGCTTTCAATCAGGAATCGATAATGAAATAAAAAAAATAAAATCGAATCTGTTAGATAATGTTCATTTTACTTATGGAGATACATCTTTTTAGTGCATGCTCTATTGATGGATTTCAAAAAGAAAAGTTTAAATAATTACATATGTCATATATGTCACATATATGATACACAGTATGTGCAAAAAATTTCATTTTGTCGAGAATATAAGGGAAATTAATTATTTCAACTAAATGGGTTAATAATATGAAAAAAACAAAATCAAGGCTGAAAATGGAAGAACGAGAGACTGTTGAAAAGAAGTTAAGAAAAATGTCTTTAAAAAGACATATGACAGTCCGCATACCTAGGAGTATGGCGATGGAAGTTGAGAGATTTCTTAAAACTGAGCAAGCAGCAAAGATGGGCTTTGATAGTAAGGCAGATGTAGTTACAGCAGCTATTAGAAAGTTATTGATAGATTATGGATATTATCGACCCATACAGAGAAAAGATTGAATCGCACCCGTGATATGCTATTTATTAAGGGTTATAACTCCCTAGCCCTCTCCCCGACCTAATATGAGTCTGAATGGATCGACATCTTCCCGAAGTATCTTTAGCTCTTTACGCGTAGGTGGATCGTTTTCTTTAATCTTATTTGGAATTGTTACTTCAAATCCTGTATTCTCAATCACATCTTCTACCGTAGAACCCGGATTAAGAGCATAGAGCCTCATTCTTTTGGTCCCCTCATCAAAATCGAAAGTACATCTTGTCGTATACACTCTGTATGGACCTGTCTCTGGTGGCAACCCAACTTTTTCTCTGGCTCCTGGTCCATCGAGGTACCCGGGCGAAGTGATATAATCAACCTTTTCAACGAATCGCCGCTTCTCATGATTCATTATTATCATGGTCTTCCAAGCAAATGAAGCGAAAGCGTTCGCCCCACCACTTCCCGGGAATCGTACTTTCGGAGTGTGGTAATCTCCCAAAACAGTTGAGTTTAAATTACCATACTTATCAATTTGTGCACCACCTAGGAAAGCATAATCCGCATAACCTGATTGAGCAATTTCAAAAGCCTCGGAACTATCAGCCACTCTAAGAGCCCTCCATGTCGTTCTCGAACATGCCACAGACAACGGAAGCGTTGGCATCTCGGGCCCTATACCTCCAACTTCGAAAATTGAGGTGATCTTTAAATTCCTTGCTTTTTGCGCAAGCGATGTTACGAGCATTGGTATACCTGTTCCAACATAAATGATCTTTTCATCTTCAATGTCTCTGCCAGCCACTATGGTCATCAATTCCATTTCGTTATATTCTTCACTCACTAGGGAGCACCTCCAGGTTTAACTTTTAAGAACTCAAGATCTTCAAGGTACTTTAATTTCTTCTTTCCTCCGACCTTCTTAAGGTACTCTTCAAATGAGTTTACGCTAAATACGTATTTATCATAATACTGCTTCAATGCTTCTCCAGTTGTGTCTTGATTTACTTTCATATACTCATTCAGGTGCTCTATATCTATGTAATACATTCCTGGCATATTTCCTGGGTGAGACCCATAAGGTGCTTCAATAACCGCATCGATATAAAAATGCGGCACAAACGTTCTATCAGGCTGTTTTCTTAATTCTTCAGTATCTATTATCTTCTCAGTGCTCAGGATCACTCTTTTAGCTGCTCTAACCTTTCCCCAGTCTTCAACAACCGCACCTGAACTTATTCTAGCATTACCATAAATATCCGATTCATGAACATGAATCAAAGCGACATCCGTGAAAAGAGAAGGAACTAAAACTACTTTCTCATGTGTAAATGGGCATTGAACTTGGATGGCTCCACTATATTTGAATCCATCTCCACCCATCATGCTTCTAACCGGAATGAAGGGGATACCCATCGCAGCACCTTTGTGTCTCCAAGCCATTGTCGCATTGTCCCATTCAGTTATTGTAAGTTCACCTTTTGCTTTAGCCTTCTCGACAATTTTCCTACTCATCTTTGGTAGCCCAAGGACTTCAAGCCCAATTATATATCCTGCATCGTAATGACTTACCCTACCATTATCCATAAGCAGGTTTGCATCATAAGATCTCGTTCCCCCAGCTATATACAGGTCCTTAATTCCTTGTCTTAGTATTTCGTGAAGTATAGCTACTGGTATCCTTACGAAGCTACAGCCGCTTATAGCGACTATATCCCCGTCTTTTACGAATTTTTTAACAGCTGTCTTCGCATCCATGGTTTTGTCTATCATTGCTCTAGGTTTTTTATCCCGAACCCATTCTCGAAACTCATTAGGAGTTATTTTTGGAGCTTGTATCTGGGTACCTTCATCAAGAATTTTTATTCCCATCTAGGATTTTTCACCTTTGATTTAAACATCTTCTAGCACATACAAATATGCAAACATCGAATCAGATCAAAAATATATTTTAAATGATTTTATAAATTATTCAAACTTTTAAGACTTGGCTCACGCTTAAAATCCTAATACTCGAGACGATCCTCTAAAGATGAAATTAAGTAATAAGAATGAAATCTTGAAAAGTTAAATGCTAAAAAAAAGATGTTATCCTTTTATTGGAAAAACTATGACCCTGTTCTCATTATCTTTTACCGCCCTTACCTTTATTCTTCTAGGAGGTTTTCCTATTCCTTTTGACCAAATTTGCTCATTTATTTCATTTGTTATCACTATATCATCTGATTTCATATGGCGCTTCATGTACTCTTTAACAGTGTTGATTGCTCTTGGAGCTCTCCTCTTAGGCTTGGCTATCCATACTCTTCCTAAGTTTATCGTAAACATTTTTTCTGAGACGATTTCCAAGTCTTCGAATTCTGCAGGCTCTTCTTTTGGTTCTTCTTTTTTAATCTCTTCTTCCTTAGGTTTTTCTTTTTTAGGAACTTTTTCTGTAGGTTTCTCTTCCTTAGGCGCCTTTTCCTTTGGCATTTCCTCTAGCTCTTCTTTTAGCTTTATTTCTTCAGGTTCCAATATCTCAGATTTTGTTTTTCCATTTCCCTTTATTTTATCCTTTTCTACCATGTTTAATCAGAACTCCTAGATCTTTAGTCTATTCCTTCTCCAATGCCTTCTTTTTGGATGAGTTCTTACCTTTCCTTGAGTTTTTGCGATAACCCAAGCAGGAACTGCAGAGTTTTGCTTTGTTGCTTTTATCAACCTGCGTTTTTTAGGGAATGGTTTATTTCTTGCCATAGGTCATTCATATCCTCCTTATCTTAATATTCTTCCGCTGACCCTGCAATCGTTTCAATACTTCTTTAAGTTGACTATCATCCAATGGAATTTTAACTCTTCCAGTCTGAGCTAATTGTATAAGTTGCAGCTCAATCTGTTCAGCAAATTCGGGTTTGACCATCCTAATATTCGACAATCTTTGTCTCGCCTCCTGAGTGAGTATTTTGCGTAAAATTGCTTGCTTCTGAGCGTCTACTTGCCTTGCTTTCTCAACTTGCTCTTCGTCAGGTGCCCTTGCTTGCATCTCAGCAAGCTTTCTTTTTCTAATAGCTTCAAGCTCACTTTCTTCAGATTCATCGAAGGACAACTTAGAATCACTCTTTGATTTTATTTTATAATTTTTTACTAATTAACTTTATAAGGCGGAACTTTCACTGAATTGCCTTCTTATTGTTAAAAAACTTTTCCATCTATTAAATCATTATTTTACTGAAGTTTTTAAGGTAGAGTATTAGATTTTATCAGAGTGAGCGATATAAAGATGTTTCTAAAAAAGAATTAAAAAATACACCGAAGATACCTTAATATTAGAAGTTGCTAATTCATGAATAAAATACAAGGTTTTATCCAACTTATTAGACCGATAAATTGCGTGATGATGGGACTAGCTACCATAATTGGAGTTTTATTATCTGGAAAGAATATTTTTTATTACAATGAATTTCTTTTTGCCCCTCTTTTAGGATTTTTAACAGCCTTTACATTCACAGGTGCGTCTATGTCGATAAATGATTATTATGATAGAGAAATTGATGTTGTTAATGAACCTGATCGTCCTATCCCTAGTGGGCTCATAAAGCCTTCAGAAGCTCTTGCTTTGGCGCTGATTCTAATTGGAATTGGATTAACTTCAGCTCTATTCACTAATTTGATCTGTTTTGTGATTAGTTTAATCGTATTATTAATATTCGTTACCTATTCAACAATAGGGAAGCGAACAGGTCTTTTTGGCAATTTCTTGGTTAGTGCATGTGTATCTATCCCTTTCATCTATGGTAGCTTTACCCTTGGCAGTGACCTCAAACTTAATGCAATCATATTTTCTGCTCTTGCCTTTTTATCCAATACTGGAAGAGAAATTACAAAAGGAATTGTAGATATAAAAGGGGATAGATCGCAGAATATTAAAACAATTGCCGTAATCTATGGAGCTGATTCGGCGGCGTATTCAGCAACGGGATTTTATATATCGGCAGTAGTTTTAAGCATATTACCTTTAACATGGAGTTTGGTTTCTTTTCTCTATATTCCCCTGATTATAATAACAGATCTAGGTTTCATAACTACATCAATTTCTCTAATTCGAAATTATTCAAGAGAAAACGCAAGAAAAAATAAAAAATTAGTGTTAATATGGATGTTGATGGGCTTAATAGCTTTTACAGTCGGCGTGATAATTTAATTTTGAAAGCGAAAATTCCAACCAGACTAAAAATATATGATATTTGAATTTTTAGAAATATTTGAACTTAGTATATTATATCAGAATTGTTATTAATCGAAAAGAATAGACGCCCTTAGTCTAAAGTGAATAAAAGAAAAGGGATATAATATTTGTTTGGAAAAAAAATGTTCGTGAGCTCTCAGGTCACCTGTAATAATCATCGCCTGTAATAATCATCGTATAAATAGCCTGTTGAACTGAGAATTGTAAGGGTCACTAGTTCATCTCTTTCGAATCCTCCGCCTTCTATAGTTACAACAAGAGTATATGTGCCTCTTTCAACTCCTGATTCGAGAACAACTTCTAGATCGACGTGAGTTGTGCCTGCGGCCAAGAACTTATCGTCTCTAAGTACAAAACGATGGTATGCCCTCTCTGAGGGTAATCCTTCCACATTGAATATCAAGTCACCTTGGAATTCATTGCGTAGAGTCAATTCTATGTCGAACGTTACGATTTTTTCTCTACGATATTCGGTATAATATGTTTCAGAACCAATCTCCGATCTCCTGATTTCTTGTGACCGCGGAGATATTGCAAAATCAAAATCTGGAGCTTTGACTGTGATTTCGTCTGTTTCTCGAACTACACCACCCGATGCACCAGAGTATTTAGCTTCTACTATAACATCATAACGACCGCCGGGAATGTACTCAGCGCTTGCCATTCTTGCTGTCAATGTAGATTCGCCAGTTCCTCCTTCACTCAGCGTTATTTTTGAAGGATTAAACTCAGCAATTAGTCCTCCCGGAAGATCGCTTATTGTAAGTGAAACTTCCCGATTGAAATGATTTATAGATACAATTCTAATTTTTGTTGAATCTGTTTTATCTGTGTAAACAACTAAATCTTTTCCTTCATCTTCTATATAAAAGTCCGCTACGGCTATTTTTCTTATTTGTGTGGCTTTTGTATTTCCATAAGTATCGGTCGCCACTATATAGTAGTATATGTCCCCAGTAACCTCATTTGCAGGTATTGTATATGAATATTGATCACTACCCTCCCCAACTGAGAGCATGAATGTACTAAACCATGTCAGCGGGGAATACGGAGTTACGGTTACATTGTTTTCGTCTATCAAGTAATTAATTGTAACATTTCTAGGGTTACCAGAAACAATAGCTTTTAGCTCGATCTTCTCACCGACAAAAGCCTCGGCAATAGGCTCATGTCCTAATTGCATTGGTGCCCACCAGGACATCCCTCCAGCCCAACCGCTAATTATTAATGTAAACACTATACCAAATACCACAATCGCAACCATTACGAGAGCTACTACAATATATATACCCTTACCACGAGGAGCTGGTTCAGTTTCTTTTTCTTCTTTAAATTCTTCAATCGCGGTTTCGTCTGTTGACTCCGAAGTCATAGATACTTCACTCTCTGCTAGATGATTTATTATAAAAGCGCTCATGCGCTTAAAGCTTTTGATTTTTTTAATGATTTTCTTTAAAAGAAGAATTTGCCGTTATTTAAAATTTTCTGAAAGGACGGTTTCTTTCTTTTTGAATGTGTTTAGAATAACTAGTCCTTTTTTTATAGAATGCAAGAAACAGGGAGATTAGTAACATAACTCCAATTATTATCCATTTATTAATTTGACCAATTTCATTCTTTTTTGAATATTCTGAATAGGTTTTTTCAAACAAAATCTCTAAAGGTTTATTCAATAGATAAAAGAGCGATGCAAGAATAACTTTTGTCGTATCGACTAGATGACTTGGATAAAGAGTTTCTGGCAAATCTTTTATTGTATGTATATAAGTTCTATCCTTGTCCCATAAGCGAATAATCCTAACTCCTCTACCAAAAAATGCGCCACTGTCAGTTCCTGTTAAGCCTCGATAATCATTTACCTTTTCAAAATTCTCAAAGCCAAGTTTTATTGACATATTGAATACAAAGTCAGCTAGAATTGTAGATTCCTCATCTGCAAATATTATGGAAATTTTCTCGCCCCTCCCAACTCCATCCAAGCATATACCTGCAATAGTATCGCCTAAAATTTCATAGTTATCATTAACCCATGCCCTAGAACCAAGCAATCCTAATTCTTCCCCAGAAAAAGCTATAAAAATCAATCTTCTATTCGAGCTATACTTGTTTATTATTGATGCAATTTCCATCATTATAGCGACACCGCATGCGTTATCATTTGCACCTGGAGCGGAGCTCAGAGGAATGTTCGAGATTGAGTCGTAGTGAGCGAACAATAATATGTATTCGTTATTTCTATCAGTTCCCTTTTTTAAAGCTACAATATTTTTACTAAATTGCGGATCCCTAATTCCAATACTGAAATTATGAAAAGTTACATAAAAACCATCTAATGAGGAGAAATAATTAAAAAGAAATTGTGCTGATTTATTGCAATTTTCGGATAGTGCATATCTCGTTCTAAAATTTACCAAGTCTTCTATGTGGTTATTTATTCTATCGATTGAAACCTGATCTAGAAGTGATTGAAGTTCATTAACTTCAGATGCAGGATAAAAAGGAAAAGAAGCAATTAAAATTTGAATAAAAAAAACTTTGAAATATCTAGCATCTAGAATCATTATACGCATATTTATCCTTGTTTAAAAATTAGAAAAATTCTTCATTTAAAATTGATCATCCTATGTTTTTAATCCTGAGAGCTAAATTATTATCGCATATTGCCAAATCCATAATTGGCAGAGTGCAGATAAAGGGGGCTATGAAGGAAAAAAAGGAACTGGGGAACCAAGGCCCTGAAATAAGGAGAATAAACCAAGCAATAATCCCAAATGCTATTCCTTTAGCAAGAGATGTGTTCCTCTTTGCAGCATATATCAACAAGATCATTGCTACAATGAAAATCGAAAGCATAATTTTTGGTAAAAACGGAATCATCGCAGTTAATTTTATGTTAAGAATCTCAGGCAAATATATTAAGAAACTTCGGTTTAAAAGAGAACTCCAGATATGCCATTGAAAAAGGAATACAACTAACCTATTACTATTTTCCACGAATATATTATCTAGATATTCTATCGGAGAATGAATTAGATATGGTAAGCTTAGACTAAATATCGTAATAAATACCAATGTGAAATAAAACTTCCAGTCAATAGGGGACTTTTTATTAAGATTAAAGAGCAGTAGAACAATGAATGGTAATAATAATGCCGGAAATAATTTAAAACAAATTGAGATCCCAAAAATAATCGCGCTTATACCAGCAATTTTTCTGCTACATCGATTAATAGAAATAATTAAGAGAAATATAGAGAGGAATGCAAGCATACCAGAGCTATCATCATTAACACCAGCACCTGTATTCTCAATTATTATTCCCCAACTTGAATAGAGCGCTAATGGAATTAAGGTCCTAATATATCCAACATATCGGCCCAATAGAAAAATCAGAAACATTGTAATGATGCTGCTAATAAATTCAGCAATCTCTAAGTTTCCAAAGATGAAATAAAATGGAATATAAAAAATGGGTTCAAATGGTCCATATTTAAAAGATTGACCAGGCGGGACTGAGTTTCGGAAGGAGTGCAGATAAATATTTCCCCCTGAAAGAATAACCTGTATAGCTTCTTCGGTAACTAAAAGTACATCAGAATAAATTTTTGGATCAAGAACATGGAGTAATCTCTCATAAATTCCAAAAGTAAAAATAAAAATTACTAATAGAACAATTTTTGCTACTTTGTTCGATAAAAAAATGTATAGAATAAGAACCAATAGAAAGAGTAAAAGAATGAATGGGTTGTGAGCAAATGGGCTTAGATGAGGAGTCAACCTATATGACATTTGAGCGCTTGTTAATGCAATTAGAATTATCGCGACAACAATAAATGCAGAATTATCGAGCTCGTCTAAAGAAAATGTCATATTATAATCAAATATTGGGTTGCAAATTTAAAATTAAAGAGGCGCTTGTTTTAGTAGCGCGTGCTACCAATTGCTTTGTAAGATTTAAGAAGTTGAGTTTTCAATGAACGTAATCAGACACGAGGTTTTAGTATATACTAATTTATCTATCGCTTCGAACCTCTTCTTGAGATTAGAATCCCTAAAAGAAGCCCCATGATCATTACTATTACCAGGTTTCGAGTTTGATCAAATGAAATGAAGCGAGTGTCTTCTTTAGTTATTTCTAATATACCTTTAGGTCTGATCGCAATACCTCCTCCGCCACCGCCACCCATAGATTCTTTGGACTCCATTTTCTTATTTCCTCCTGATCCTGCCCCAAAACCGTACGCTACTTTGGCTACTGGAATAATTGTTTTTTCCTTAGTATCAATGGGCTCCCCAAATACCATTTTGACACTGGCAGATCCCTGTAAACGCTCCATGATTGATTGAAGAATATTTTGAAGACTCATATCATTCATCCTTTAATTAAAATAACCTATAATAATTATTATATTTTTAATAGGCTTCCATGATGTGGATGGTGCGGGGAGTGGGATTCGAACCCACGAAGGGCTACCCCACGGGATATCCTAGATTTAATTTTGTTCTTGAGTTTCGCGCAGGCAAATTTGAGTTTGCCATGACCCGCGCATTTGACCTGGCTCTGCTACCCCCGCATTCTTAAGTTAAGTTTTATTCATATATTAAAAATAAATTTCGAAAACTGTTTAATTCGATCTCACAAAAAATTATAGATTAATTATAAAAGTATTATTGCAAATCATAAAAGCTCTATCTCTATGAAAACATCATCAGGTGTTCTAATTCTCATCAGACGCTTAAGAAAGCGCTCATTTGGATCTACGTCTATTAATCTTTTATGTATTCTCATTTCCCATTTATCCCAGGTACGAGTTCCTTGGCCACAAGGTGTCTTTCTAGTAGATACAACTAGTTTCTTTGTTGGAAGGGGTACAGGCCCTCTTAATTTTACAGCAGTTTTCTCAGCTATTTTCTTAATTTCTTCGCATATTGATATTAGATGCTGTGGTTCGCGGCTTGAAAGTCTTATTCTTGCTTTACCCGGCAATTATTGTTTACACTCCAGTCTAATGAAATAATGGGTTCCTCAATATTTAGAGTTAAAAGTTAAAAACTTTTAGTTCAGAAAAAAGGGGTTTTTATGCCTTTGCCTTTTCTGTTATCTCTTTGACTACTCCCACTGCAATAGTCATACCCATGTCTCTTACAGCAAATCTGCCCAATTGTGGAATATCAGAATATTCTTCCATTACTATTGGACCCAAGGGCCTCAATTTGACTATTGCTGAATCGCCTTGCTTGAGGAATGAGGGATTTTCTTCAACTACTTGTCCTGTTCTTGGATCGATTTTTTGTAAAAGTTCAGTAAATGTTGCAGCCATGGTAGATGTATGAGCGTGCATAACTGGCGTATATCCTCTTGCGATTGCAGTAGGATGATATATCACAATTATTTGTCCAGTGAATTCATTTACAACTGTTGGGGGATTATCTGGATGACCCACTACATCGCCCCTTCTAATACTGCCTTTTTCAACTCCTCTAACATTAAAACCTATATTGTCTCCAGGACCAGCTTCAGGAATCTCCGTATGATGGGTCTCTATTGTTTTGCATTCAGCATCTACTTTAGAGGGCATAAAGACTAATTTATCTCCTTTTTTGAGAGTGCCAGTTTCTACTCTTCCTACCGGAACTGATCCGACTCCAGTAATTGTATAGACATCTTGTATTGGAATTCTTAATGGCTTACCGGTTGGTTTGGGTGGAGAGGTGAACGTATTAAGAACATCAATCAGAGTGGGGCCTTTGTACCAAGACATTTTTTCACTTGGTTTTGTAAGATTGTCTCCAGTCCATCCTGAGACTGGAACGAAACTAATCTTAGAAGGATCATAACCCACTGCTTTTAACAAAGATTCGGCTTCTTTTTTGCATTCTTCATATCTATCTTGAGCAAAATTGACAGTTGCGTCATCCATTTTGGAGATCGCTACAAGTAGTTGGTTAACTCCAAGTGTTCTTGCTAAGAAAGCATGCTCTCTAGCTTGGCCTCCCGGTCCTATACCTACTTCGAATTCGCCCTTCTTTGCAGAGATTGTCAATATAGCACAATCTGCTTGGCTCGTACCCGTTATCATATTCTTAATAAAGTCTCTGTGACCAGGAGCATCTATGATCGTGAAAAATAGCTTATCTGTCTCCAGTTTTTGGAAAGCTAGATCGATTGTAACTCCTCTTTCTCTTTCTTCCTTTAGATTATCCAATACCCAGGCATATTTGAAAGTGTCTCCAGAACCTAATGTTTCAGATTGTTTTGCATATTCATCAATCTTTTTCTGATCAACATTTCCAGTTTGAAGGAGTAAATGACCTACCATAGTGCTTTTACCATGGTCTACGTGTCCTACAACGACCATATTCAAGTGAGGTTTCTCAGGCTTACTCATATTTTTTCCTTCCATATATCATATTATTAGGATATTTTTTATTTTTAAAATCGCAACACGATATTTAAGCCTTAATAAATTAAAAAGATTATGTCTCAGCGAGAAGATAAAGCTATTCTCTCAGTCTCATCTTTCTTCTTAATGGCATGACTTTTACTATCTCTATTTGCAGCAGCAATTATTTCATCAGCTAAACATTCATCAATCGTTTTTGGGTTACTAAATGTGGATTGTCTAGCACCATCGGAAAGATTCCTTAATGTTAAATCCACTCGTCGTTGTGGAGCTAAGTCAACAGAGATAGGATATACTACACCTCCATAAGAAACTCTAGTGACATCTTCACAAGGAGCAGAATTTTCGATTGCTTTTATCAAAACTTCGAGAGGATTTTTTTTTGTCTTTAAATGTACTACCTCCAGAGCATTTTTTACCATACCAATAGCTTTTGTTTTCTTGCCACCACACAATCCATGGCGCATCATATTGTTTATGAGTCTTTCGACAATATTTACAGAAGATTTTTTAAATTTTTGATGTTCATGCCTTCCCCCACTATGAGGGATATAACATGGATTTAGATTTACGTAATTTTTAAGTCCTGGATCTTGGACTTCGATAT
>JAOZGV010000152.1 GCA_026015225.1 Candidatus Bathyarchaeota archaeon | reverse complement strand
ATTATTGCCGATGTTATAAATAGCGTCACTAAAAGCATTGATAGTAATCTTTTATTCATTTTCTTTTTTCCTTTAAGTTCGTCACGAAAAAATTAATGATTCATTAAAGATTCCCGTGACTATGCTACGCATTTATCAGGCTTCTATTATTTAAAGGGATATATCGGAATTGGATATATCCGCACGCGCTTTGAAAATTATCTTTCTTGTTTTAGGCACAAGGGTTCTTAAAACGAAATAATCATGTTTGAAGATATTTATTAAGTTTCTTTTCAATAGGCTTCCAAGGATAGAAATAATTCCAAAAATTACTTAGAGTTCAAAATGTAATAGAGAACAGGAATATGATGATTAAATTCTTTAACAGAAGCATCATAGAAATAAACATCATCAAAAAAATACTGCTCAACCACATAGCCATATTAAGCACGCGCACAAATATTAGATCATAATTATTTATTTTCAATCTTTTTTATCCGGACACATAAACCCATTAGGGTTAAGAACAATATATTAGAATCCAAATTTTTTGAATTTTTGCAAATAAATTTTTTAAACTTAATATAAATTTTGGACAAACTTGAAAAAATAGTAATATCAAGAGGAATATTTCTGTTAGGATCATTTCTGCATAAGAAAATTTTTTAAAAAAAACACAGTGCATTTCATCCATAATAACCAGTAAATAAAGAGGGTTTTTATCGAGATTAATCCAGCCTATAGGTTGTAGCGCACGTTTTTTTTAAATCGTAAGTTAGAATATTTCAAATTCTATGGATTAGTGTCTGAGGTTGAAAAATTAAAAAAAGTCATCTAAATTATTGGACTTACATACACACATGAGCAAACAACATGGAAAAATTTTAGATTCATTTGCTAGCAAGGAAGAGTACGGAGATCGAAGACGGGTTCTAGAAAAGGCAATTGAATTATTGGACGCCATAAATGACTTAGATATCAATGAAGTTTTAGCGCGCGCGCTAGTCTTACCCAAATAGATTAATAATTTGCTATTCTATAGTAGTTAGTTTAAATTAGGATTTGACAAAATATAGTGAAATATATATATGAAATCTGAAAAAAAGAGTAAATTAACAAAAGCTTATGATTTAGGATTCAAGTTTGAGAGAGATCATGGTAGTTGCTCGCAATGTACATTTGCTGCTGTAAGCGAAGTCTTAGGGAAAGGAAGTGACGAAATATTCCAAGCGATCGATGGCCTTGCTGGAGGTGTGGCACGTTCGATAAATGGAACTTGTGGAGCACTCTCAGGTGGAGTTTCAATGATTAGTCACAGATACGGTCGTAAAGAATTTCCGAATCAAGGAACAAGAGAAAAGTGTATGGTACTTGCCAAGAAACTCCATGACAAATTTATTGAAGAATACGGAAGCATTCTCTGCAAAGACATACAGACAAAGAAGATGGGCAGATACTATGATTTGTGGGATCCTAAAGAACGTGAAATGTTCGACAAAGCCGGAGGACATACAGATGTATGCCCAGATGTGGTAGGAAAAGCAGCAAAGTGGACTACCGAAATATTATTGGATGAAACTCAGTAAATTTTTAGCGCGTACATTGAGTAAGTTTTGAGACTGTTTTAATTGTAAACTCCATGCTAGAGGAATGAGCCATGCACTTTCCAGCAATATCAAATGCAGTACCATGAGATGTTGTCCCGCATGGGACTGGCAAACCCATCATAATAGATGTGCCTTTTTTCCATCCAATTAATTTTCTCCCAATATTGATCTGATCATGATACATACCAACTATAGCATTAAATTCACCTTTCTGAGCACGCAGAAATATCGTATCTGCTGGGTAAGGTCCATATGATTCTATTCCAAGTTTGCGTGCTTCTAGTATAGCGGGTCTAATGGTTTTCATCTCTTCATCACCAAATAATCCATCCTCACCTCCATGCACATTAAGCGCAGCAACGGCAATTTTGGGCCTTTCAAAACCATATTGTTGCATTGATCGGTCTATGGCTTTTATATGAAAGAGTACATTTTCTTTTGTTATCTTATTAGCGATCTCCTTGAATGATACATGATCAGCAATAGAAATTGTCCACAGTTTTTCATTTACTCCTATAAAGAATGAGTTAGATCTCTTGGTAATATTTTCGAAGAGTTCTAGTTCATCTCGAAATCTATAACCACCCTTATGAAGCGCTTCTTTATGAAGAGTTCCTGATATAATACCTTCAACTTCTCCGTTCATAACGAGTTCCCAAGCAACTTCAATATATTTCCCAGAAGCCTTTCCTAGAGACGGAATTACCTTACCCCACTCAAATTTATCCATAGGCGTATTCTGTATATCTAAAAGATCAATTTGACCTGGTTTATATTCTACTTGATTAGAACTCAAGACTCTATTCCATTTAATTGATGTACCGCATTTTTGAGATATATTTTGAAGTACTCTGCTATCGCCAATTACTAATGGTCTACAATAACGACGTATTACTGGGTTAACTAATGATTTTACGAGTATTTCTGGACCAATACCAGCCGCATAACCCATAGTAATAGCTAGTCTAGGAGCAACTTTACTATTCAATCGTCTCTCCTTCATGAAAATATTAAAGATTATTAGAATCTGAGTACATGTTTTTTAAGCATCTAAGGATTACAATTTTCCCCTTCACCTATGCAATCCATACAGTTCAATATATTTGAATTTCATATAAGGTATATACTTTTTTTAGCATGTACTAAATTCAAGAAAAGCTTAGAAAGAATAATTCATCAAATAGAGAGAGAAATTCTAAAGCGTACACACTCGGTCCTCTAGAATCATTCTTCTTAAATAAGTTTCTGTATCCCAAGCATCAATAATCATATTTTTTTAATATATGCATGTATAAAGCAATATTAGGAGATATGTATATTGTTAGAAATAAAGATCAGAAATGTAAAGGAAGAGGATTTTATAGATATTATGCACTTTGCAACTAATTGTGCACCTATACCTTTAGAAAGAGATTCGATCTATCACGATCTAACAAGATACTTTGCCACTACTTGTTTTATAGCTGAAAAAGAAGGTAAAATGGCAGGATTTATTCTAGGTTGGATTTCTCAAGTGAACAATACTATTGCATACATTCACAATATATGCGTTGATCCTGATTTGAGAAGGAAAAAAATTGGGATTGATCTATATAACCGATTTATTGAAGATGTAAGAGATAAGGGTGTCAAAAAAATTTTCTTAATCATTAATCCTGGTAACAAAGCTTCATTGAATTTTTTTCAAGGCCAAGATTTTAAAATATCGAAGGAAGGAGAAGAAATAGTTATCAAAGGCGATAGGGCAGTAAAAGACTATAATGGCCCTGGGCAACATATGATTGTGATGTATAAGGAAATGTAGCATATTATAAAAGCCATTTAACGGGCTAGCTTAAAATAAATTATTGTTTTTGAGCTCTGAAGAGTGAATTACATTAGAAGGAATGGACGAGTTCCCTAAAGGGAGTTCTCTAATTTTCAATAATCCCGATTCTTTGGTTAAAGAAAACATTAAATTGTAATTATAAGGCATATTAGATAATAAAATTTAAGTTGAAATATTAAAAGTTATTACACTATTTATCTTAAAATGGGTAACAACTAGTCGATCTTATCGACTAAATATCAGTAATCTATTCATAGATAGTCGTTCAATAGAACACGCGCTTTAGTACTGAATACCCCTGGGTTTCCGACAGCTTCTCATTCTTGTTCAATCTATGTATGCTGAGCTAAAAAATAAATCTTGAACTTATTTCAGGGGGTAATATTGTGGCGGGCCCGACGGGATTTGAACCCGCGACCTTCGGGTTAAGAGCATCAGCCCAATCTTAATAGATTGGTCCGCTGCTCTTCCTGGCTGAGCCTCCCGATCCAGGAAGAAATCTCCTAGTCTACGGGCCCAGATTTTCCCGCCTTTTAAAGGCATAGTCAAAATTCAATTTAAAAATTTTTTTGTTTTATTAAACTACATCTCTATTGAATTGTTAACTGCACGCCAAACAATTTTTGACTATTAAATTAATTATATATTTCATACATGAATTAGTAAACAATATTGAGGGCTAAACTTGTCAAGTCTATCTTTTATTGGACTAGGATTATATAATGAAAAAAGTATATCATTGCAAGGTCTAGAAATTGCAAGAGAATCTGACATAGTATTAGCCGAACTTTACACAAGCTATCTACCTGAATTGAGCTTAGGCAATCTATCGGATTTATTAAATAAAGATGTAAAAATTTTAAAAAGGGCAGATTTAGAAGAAAATTCGAAGGAAAAAATTTTAAAATTAGCATTAAAGAAGAATGTTTCATTATTTGTGCCCGGTGACCCAATGGTTGCAACAACACATGTGTCTTTAAGACTTCAAGCAGAAAAGATGGGCATAAAGACTAGAGTAATAAATTCGTCTTCAATAATTTCGGCTATTTCTGGAGCAACCGGACTGCAGATATATAAATTTGGCAGGACAATTACAATACCTTTCAGCGAATTCGGTCCTATACCAAGATCTATTTTTACGTTCATAAAAGAAAATGAGAGGATTGGACTTCATACTCTAGCCCTTTTAGATGTAGATGCAGAAAAAGGGAAATATTTGACCATAGATGAAGCAGTTAAAAAATTACTTTCTGATGAGAAAAAGATGGGGCATGGTGTAGTTCACGAGAAAAAATTAACGATCGGATTATCGAGAGTTGGTTCTAATAGAATGAGAATAAAAGCTGGAAAAATAACGGATCTATTGAATTATGAGTTCGAACCTCCCCCACATTCAATGATCTTTCCAACTAAGTTGCACTTCATAGAGGCTGAGGCTTTACAAATTATCTGTAATGCTGAAAAAGAAGATTTGGAGGGCTACGTCTGAGGAAATCAGCTGAAAAAAGGATAGTTAAATATATTGTAAATGTAGAAACCGCTCTTAAGAATTTAAAAATAATTAATCTAAATCCCAGATTTAACAAGGGTGACATTGATCTAACAATAAAATGTATTCGTAATTATCTATCAGATTCAATTTATTATTTAAGTAAAGGAGATGCTGATACATCCCTTACGTCGATCTCTTATGCGGAAGGTTTGATTGACGCTCTCATATTTTTAAAAGTAATAGACTTCAGTTGGAATGATCGTGATAAAAAAGAAAAGGGGATCGGATTGAGTAAAACCGTTATTGCCACCGGTGTTTTTGACCTATTACATTATGGCCATCTAAAGTTTCTAGAAGAGTCCAAAAAAGTGGGCGGTAGAAATTCCAGATTAGTTGTTGTTGTTGCAAGAGACAAAACAGTTGAGGGTCGTAAAGGTAAAAGACCAATCTTATCAGAAAAACAAAGACGAGCTTTGGTAGAAGCCATAAAGCCTGTAGATATGGCTATTTTAGGAAAAGAGGACTTCAGTATGGAGGATATAATAAAGAAAACCAAGCCAGATATTATAACGGTGGGTTATGATCAAGAAGATGTCCAAAAAATGGTTGAAAGAATAATAAAAGAAAAAAAATGGAATATAGAGGTAATCAAAATTAAAAAATTCGGTAAAAGTGGTCTCGATAGTTCAACTAAAATTAAGAGGAAGATTGCGGGGGATTTAAAATAGTCATTTTAACCTCATCACCATCTTTTAGTTTCAATTTGTGTCTAAGATTATAAGGCGAAATAAGCTCAATAACATCATCACCATAATGTGTTCTCAAAGCAAAAACAATTGCACCCTCCACTTTATCATTAATGATAGCTTTGCAACACCTAACTGAGCCGAAATTTCTAGAATCATTACTAAAGCCATCGACCATTAGAACCGAGCCTTCTTCAATAATCTTCTTCTTCCCAATATCTCGCCCTTGTATTTTGAGATTTAATGTGCCTGGATACGGTTTAAATCCAAGCCTTTCTACAAATTGCTTCTCATATCCCTTATGCGAGATGTAGTATGCTCCCTCACCAAATCCAGAAAATAATTTGCCCACAATATTTATTCTATATTGAACGCCTTCTAGAATTCTTTGAAGTTTTACATGCCAATCCTTCAGTACTTCAAAGCCCTTTTTAGTTATTTGTATCGATTCTTTTCTTCCGAACTTGGATCTGTTAATAAGATCGTTCTTCTCCAATTCAATCAAATGTCTAGAAGCTGTTTGCTGAGATAAACCTAATTTTTCGCCAAGATGTGCAGTTGAATATTTTACCTCTTTAGGATATGCCCCAATTTCGGCGAGTTTATACAATGTAATCATTAAATTTGCCTTCATCGAAGGACCAACCCCATCTATCTTAAACGCTCCATACTCTAATTAGATGTTTTTGATAGCGCCTTTATATTAGGTGTTTAGAAATTATATAGATTAAATTTCCAATATTGATCGCTCTCAATTATTGCGTATCGACTGTCTTTAGCAGCTCCGGTATTTACTATAATCGTATCACCTATGTAATCTATTCCAAAAGCCTCATGAATGTGCCCACATACATTCATATCAGGTTTTTCTTGCGCGATAAATTTGTATATTGATGTACTGCCCCCATGCATCCCAAAATTTGTTTCGTCGATTTTTGTATTTCTAGGAGGACAATGAGAGGCAAAGATAAACTTCTTACCTTCCAAATATTTTGACGATTCATCTAGCTTTGTAGCAATATCTTCCTCCTTAAATTCGATTGATGTGTTAAAAGGAGTAATAGAGGAACCACCTATTCCAAGAATTTTTTGATCGTTATTGATCGCTTCTACTTTACAATGTATATTCACTATATTATCCCTAGTCCAAGTCAATAATTTTTTTGAATCCATATTTCCCGGAATGAAAAAAACTTTTTTAATTTTTGCAAGTATTTCAAGTAATGAGATTGCCTCTTCAAAATCATTGTGAGAGATATCCCCCAACACCAATATCAGATCGATTTTTTTTCTTGAAGCAATCTCAGCAGATTTTATTACTGCGTTTCTACTCCCATGAATGTCTGAAATTACTAATATTCTCATCCATATTCACTTATTTTGAGATTGAATAAGATTTGCATAATCATTATTAAAGAAACAATCATTTTTTTACTTATTAGGTCGATTTAATTTATGGCGATCATTACATTATTATCTGACTTTGGTTTAAAAGACTCCTATGTTGCCGAGATGAAGGGGATAATTCTCTCCACATCTCCTGATACTGGGATCGTAGATATAACTCACGATATAAAAAAATTCGATATTGAAATGGGTATGTTTATCCTCGCCTCTGCTGTACGATATTTTCCTGATGGGACAGTTCACGTAGCGGTCGTTGATCCAGGAGTTGGTGGAGAGAGAAAACCAATAATCATTAAAGCGAAGAATAATTATTACGTCGGCCCCGATAATGGAATTTTAACTTTGGCTTCAAAGAACGAAGGTATTGAAGATGTTTATCATATCAACAAAGTTGATATTTTCAAAGAGGAGATCTCTCCAACTTTCCACGGAAGAGACATATTCGCTTACACAGCTGCTCTCATTGCGGAACGACACAAATTATGTTCAATAGGTGAAAAAATTGATGATTATCTTATAATAGAGTTTGAGAAGGCAGAATTCAGAGAAAATGAGGTAATTTGTAAAATAATTCATATTGATAATTATGGAAATTTGATTACAAACGTTCATTCAACTGATTTAAATGATTTGAAATTAAATTTTGATTCTATTATATTACTTCAATTCAGAGATAAAAATTATCATATTAATTTTCAAAGAACCTACTCAGACGTGAGTTCACAAGAGCTAACGGCATTAATAGGTAGCCACAATTTTTTGGAAATTGCAGAAAATCTTGGAAACGCAGGAAATAGAATTGCAGCAAAGCGAGGTGATAAACTAAAACTTACTTTTTTGGATTGAAGGATTGTCTGTTCTTGTCAATTCGATGATCCTATCAACCCCGTCTATCTCCATTAGATAAGAGCTCACGCTTTTTGGCATTAAAGATTGCCAATCTTCATTTGAAATCATTCTCTTTCTAATCTCAGTGGCAGAACATACATTTCTATTGAAATAGGGAATACTCTCTACTTTAATTCCAGTTTCTTTAAACAATCTTGAGGTGAGCGGTTCATTTGAAAATACCAGATCAAATTTTGGAGTATAGGACTTGACGTAAGCTATCCAGAGCGTGTGAATATTGATATCAGGGATAGGTACAATTTGATATTTTGAAGTATCTATTCCAGATTCATAAAGCCCTATTCTTATCATGGTTATTCTTTCTCCAGTTGTGAAAGGATTATCCAATGTATAACTGTATTGAGCACTTCCTATAGCGATAATCAATTCATCGACTTTCTTTAACGCGTATTTAATGGCCTCTATATGACCCATATGAAAGGGTTGAAAGCGACCAACATATAATCCAACCTTAATCAAGAAGAATCCTCCAAGATATAATCAATAAATTTGAAAAAAAATAGAATGCGTAACATATCATATTGATTTCGACAGAGTTAAAAACTTTCATATTTCATAGGAATATTTCAGGAGAAATGTATGATCAATATACCGGGGGATATATTAGAAGGTGGCGGTCAAATTTTAAGAACGTCAATAGCGCTATCTGCTATAATAAATGAGCCTGTAAGAATCTCCAATATCCGTGTTAAACGAGCGATATCTGGATTAAGAGCCCAACATTTAAGTGCAGTAAAATATGTTGCGGCCCTCTCAAATGCCAATATCGACGGACTTAAAATCGGTTCAAAAGAAATTTCTTTCATTCCTAACTCAATCAAAGGTGGCTCTTTCAACATAGATATAGGGACAGCGGGTTCTATAAGCCTACTTCTCCAAGCACTAATGCCAGTAACAGCATTTGCAGCAAATGATGTCATGTTAAGCATAAAGGGAGGTACAAATAATCCGAGAGCCCCTCCAATCGAATATTTGCAAGAAGTTTTCTTACCTACAATAAGTAAGATGGGATTTAAGGGTTTAATCAATCTTTTACGTAGAGGACTTTATCCAAAAGGTGGTGGGTTAGTAAAAACAGAATTCAAACCCCTTTTACAGTTAAAATCAATTCAAATAACAGATTTTAAAAGTGTTGATTGTATTTACGGAATATCTTATAGTTCGAGACTAAAATCACACATTATAGAAAGAATGGCAAAGAGCGCTAAAAGAGTTTTAATCATGAATGGTTATAATGATGTTAAGATCGATTTAGAGTCATTGAAGCCATCAGATCGAAAATGTGCATTTGATCGAGGCTGCGGCATAGTACTTTTTGCAAAGTTAAAATCTGGCGCAATCCTGGGAGCCGATAGCCTTGGAAGAATTGATAAAACTGCCGAGAGAGTAGGTGAGGACGCTGCGCTATGCATTATAAACGAACTCAAAAAGAAATCACCCGTGGATAGTCATCTAGCTGATCAAATAATCATGTATATGGGACTTGCTAATGGAGAATCAAGAATAAAAATTACAAATCTATCTCTACATACTTTGACCAACATCGAAATTTGTGAGAGAATTCTAGGCATAAAATATGCTGTAAAGAGAGGAATCGATAAGACCGCAGAAATTACGTGCTCAGGAATTGCGTTCAGAAATAAATTCAAATGATTTTATTTCTCAATTTTTCTCCAAATGAATTCTTTTGTTTGAATATTTCGAACAAGAATCACTCTGTGTAAGGGAATTGTGATGTTCTCTCCGTTACAGATATATGTGAGTGTAGACTTTGATACTTCTTTTATCGATTCAAATGGAATGGTTCTCCGGTCCTTATGAGCGCCTCGATGAATGAAGACCAATTCATAATTTTTCTTTTTTTCTCTACGGTCCCAAATAATTCTATCAAATATTTTCTTTAGTGGATGCATAAGCGAATATTACAATAAAGTCTGAAAAATTTTTTGCAATATCTAT